>NZ_JAIWON010000039.1 GCF_020216885.1 Zymomonas sp.
GTATTTTCGATCATCAGACTAATCGGCGTGCCCGTTGTCCGACCTTCAAAAACGCCTGATAAAATCTTAACTGCATCTGCTTCCCGTCTTTGGGTCGTAAAGCGGGAAGAACCCGGTTTCCGCCGATCAAGAAAAGGCTGAATATCTTTTTCAGATAACACCAATCCCGGAGGACAGCCATCGACGACTGCGCCTAGCGCTGCCCCATGACTTTCCCCCCAACTGGTAAAACGGAAGAGATGGCCGAAACTGTTAAAGCTCATTTGGCAAGCGCGATATCTGGAGCATCAATGCGTTTCATGCCGACAATGTTATATCCGGCATCAACATGATGAATTTCACCCGTTACACCTGATGCAAGATCAGACAGCAAGTAAAGCGAAGATTTCCCGACTTCTTCAATTGAAACCGTGCGTTTTAGCGGCGTATTAAGCTGGTTCCATTTCAGAATATAAGAGAAATCACCAATGCCACGGGCGGCCATGGTCTGAATGGGGCCCGCCGAAATAGCATTAACCCGAATATTTCGGTCACCAAGGTCAGCTGCCAGATATTTGACGGAGCTTTCCAAAGCCGCCTTGGCAACGCCCATGATATTGTAATTCGGCATGACTTTTTCTGCGCCATAATAGGTCAGCGTCAAAACGCTACCGCCATTCGGCATCATATCGCGAGCTTTTCTGGTGACGGCGATCAAAGAGTAAGCAGAAATTGTCATCGTCGTCTGGAAATTTTCAAGACTGGTATCCGAGAAATGGCCACGCAGCTCATTCTTGTCGGAGAAGCCGATAGCATGAACAACAAAATCAATCGTCGGCCAACGCTCTGCAAGGTCAGAAAAGGCGGTATCAATCGCTGCCATATCGCTGACGTCACAGTCGATCAGGATATCCGAACCCAGCTTTTCAGCAAGAGGTTGAACCCGCTTTTTCAAAGCCTCACCCTGATAGGTGAAGGCTAATTCTGCGCCTTGTTCTTTTAATGCGCAGGCAATACCCCATGCCAAAGAACGATCATTGGCAAGCCCCATGATCAGTCCTCTTTTTCCATCCATCAATCCAGCCATACCATTCCTCATTTATCAAAAATTATTGGCTACTTTTTGGGGCAACAGAGGCCACCCTGTCAAATGCCAGTGTCGCATTCAAATGAATACCCACAACCAAGCCTAGTCCAATGATCCAGAAATAGATCAAAACTATGACGGAACCAGCAAGTCCACCATAGCTGCGGTTATAATCCAACATATTATTAAGGGCGATAGGGAGAATCATACTCACCATCTGCCACCAAAAGGCCGTTAAAAAAGCGCCCGGCCATTTATAATAGCGGGCTTTTCGATATTGCGGTGGCGTAATAGAATAAAACAGAACGTAAAGCGCGCCAAATAATAACCCGCCGGAAATAACACGAGAAATGATTGATAGAATGGTAATATGCTCAAAAAATGCGTGGATTCGGTCGCTGGTCAAGCCGATCAGATTAAGTTGATCTATCAGACTATGGTTATCGGAAAGGCTGATATGGGGCAAAGCGGCCTTGGCATATTCCATCACCCATCCGAAGCGCTGCGAAAAAACATTTTGGAGGGTCGCGATCAACACCTGAATAGACAGGATGATAAACATCATTAAAACCGCCCCAATATTGATCGCCATAGCGCCCAAGCGATAGCGAATAAATTCGGTCGGCGGCTCCATATGATAGGTTCGATATAGTAATTCCCGAATACTGGCGATGAAACCACTAACAGACCACAGGCTAACTAACGCACTCCACCATATCAAAGAGCCTGATTTTGTCGAAAGAACCTGAAAAATAGGCCCGCTTAATTGACTGGAAACATTGGGTGGCAAGGCGGAAAGAAAAGAACGCACCGCCGCAAAACCATCGGCACCCCGTCCAATCGTGCTGGCAACAATAATGGTCAAAATCATGAAAGGAAAAAGGGTTAACAAAGCCATATAGGCAAAGTTACCGGCATGCGGAAAACCATTATTGATAACGCCGCTTGCGACCTGTTTTATAATTCTGAAAAAGGCCGCATATCTTTTTCGCTTTTTATGAAAAGGCGATTTTTTTCGTGTTGCTTCTGTCATAATTGCGGGCATGGTCTCTTAACACTCGTCATTAAACAAGGGTTAATCACGCCGCAGCGGTGCTAAAATAAAAAACTTATTTCAATAGCGTTATTGGGCAACAGGCGAGGAACTAGCGCCAAAGGGATAGCGAAAGGATAATATAGCCATCGAAAGGGAATCTGTTTTTATCAGATAACCTTCAGATATATCTTGTTTTATGGGTGAATTTTTCTTTTGAGGCCTAAAAATATTAAGACCGGCCTGAAAAGGCCAGCCTTAATAAATAAAATACAATCTACGAAGGTAAAGATTACAAGCCTAAAGCTGACCGTGGATTATAAGCCTCTTTGCCACCCCATTTTTGGACAAATTGCTTCAAATCGCTATCATTTTCAGGAATCGTAATCATCAAAGTGACCAGCTCATCGCCGCGTCCACCCGATTTTTTATGAAAACCCTTGCCTCTAAGGCGTAATACCTTGCCGGAGCTAGCGCCTGCTGGAACTGATACCATCACAGCCCCTTCGGCTGTCGGGACTTTCACCTTGGCACCTTCGACCGCTTCAGCCAGAGAAATCGGCAGATTCAAGGTAATATCGTCGCCTTTGCGCTGGAAGAAAGCATGAGGCTGAATATCAATCGTAACAATCGCATCACCGGCACCACCAGGGCCCGGTTGGCCTTTTCCGGCCAAGCGCATTTGGGTGCCGTTTTCGACCCCTACCGGTAATTTCAAATCGATTGTTTTGCCATCTCCCAAGGTAATGCGTTGGGGATGTAAAGTGGCCGCATCGACAAAAGGCACTTTCAGGCGGTAAAGATTGTTACTGCCTTTGGGGGCTGCCCGTCCACCAAAACCACCACGCTGTGATCGACCGCCGCCACCGCCGAAAATACCTTCAAAGATATCTCCGAAGTCGCCGCCGCCACCGCCGCCGAAGTTAAAACCACCAAAGCCGCCACCGCCGCCGCGGCCAGCACCACCAGCACCGCCTTGGAATCCGCCGAAACCGCCCCCATTAAAGCGAGGATTACCCTGATCGTCGATTTCCCCACGATCATATTGGCCGCGTTTTTCTTTGTCCGATAAAATATCATAGGCCGCTGATACTTCGGAAAAACGCTCTGCGGCTTTGGGGTTATCCTTATTGTGGTCTGGATGGTATTTTTTTGCCAGAGAGCGATAGGCTTTTTTAATAGCCGCCTCATCCGCGTTTCGCGTTACTCCCAATTTTTCGTAAAGATCAGCCATAATGTCTTTAAGCCCACTCTATCTGAAATCATTCATGTAGCAAATATGCCACATAAATGTGTATGTCCCCTTAAAATCGCAAGGGGGCTGATCATAAAAAGCTGTTTTGTCAGAATATTAAAAGGATAAACAAAAAGATGGAATCACATTTATCTAGATAATATTTTAAAAATAAAATTATTGGAACAAAATTTAAAAATCACTTCATCACGGCAATAATTTTTACTTTGAAAATAAATCTCTAGCCATTCGATTTTTTCGGATTTTTTAACTAAGCGCTTTGTTGTGAAAAAATCGAAACTATTCCTGTGGAATCTTATTATCACGATAAGCGACAAGTTGCTTGATTATGAATTTAACCAAAAATAGAGCCTATCGGTGATAATATCAGGCCAGTTACAACAGAATTTAAGGCTATTATAACTGGCCTTGAAAAAGAAACGGCCTCTATTTCTTCAATTCACTCCGCAAACTATCCTGAAAGCGTAACGGGCGACCTATCGCTTCACCATAAAGCTGACCTTCCCACATCACGCGATGTCCGCGAATAATTGTGCCGACCGGTTTAGCCTTTAGCGCCTTTCCAGAAAAAGGTGACCAACCACATTTAGAGGCCAGCCATTCTTCTTCGACAACCCAAGAAGCCTTCATATCGACGATAGAGAAATCGGCATCATAGCCGACAGCAATCCGACCTTTATTCAAAAGGCCGAATAATCTTTGCGGGGCATAGGAAACCAGATCAACCAAGCGAGCAAGGCTCAAGCGACCTTCGGCTACATGATGCAGCATTAAAGGCAGCAAAGTTTGAACCCCCGGCATCCCACTGGGTGATTGAGGGTAGGGGCGCTGCTTTTCTTCAATAGTATGCGGGGCATGATCGGAACCGATGACATCGGCGATACCCTGCTGCAAGGCATCCCATAATCCAGCCTGATGTTTTTCCGAGCGGATAGGCGGATTCATCTGGGCATAACTACCCAATTCTGGATAAGCTGTCTCCGCTGCCAAAGTCAGATGCTGCGGCGTTAATTCACAGCTGGCTATATCTTTATGGAGCGCAATCAAAGCCATTTCTTCAGGGGTTGTGACATGAAGAATATGAATCAGGCGACCTGCTTTTTGAGCCAAAGATAATATGCGTTTTGTGGCGCGCATGGCCGTTTCATCATCGCGCCAAACTGGATGGGATGACGGATCATTGGTTACACGATGAGGCTGTCTTTCTTTTAGTCTGGCTTCATCTTCGGCATGAATCGCAACACGCCGCCGTCCCGATTGTAAAACAGAAAGAAGCGTTTCATCATCATCGACCAATAAATTACCCGTTGATGATCCCATAAAAACCTTGATACCAGCGCATCCGGGCAGGCTTTCCAATCCAGCCAGTTTGTCAAAATTATTGGCGGTTGCCCCGATATAGAAGGCATGATCGCACCACATCCGATTTTTGGCACGGGCTAGTTTATCTTTTAAAGCCTCGGCGGTGTCTGTCGGTGGATTGGTATTGGGCATTTCAAAAACAGCGGTAATACCCCCTAGAACAGCGGCACGACTGCCGCTTTCAAGGTCTTCTTTGCCTTCCAGTCCGGGTTCGCGGAAATGCACCTGCGTATCTATCGCCCCTGGCAAAATCGTTAGCCCATCACAGGCCAAACAGGCATCGGCTTGATGCTTTTCAAATTCTCCGATGGCTGCAATCTTGCCATTCTTTACAGCAATATCTTTCGAGATCAGCCCGCCGGGGGTAAAAATCGTTCCACCTTTTAAAATCAGATCATAAAGCATCAGTGGCCTTCCTTTTTGTCTGCCAGTTTTTTATTATCCTATTATGAGCGCCTCAAACAACCTTGCTATGCCGGATAATGCCACTTTATTGGCTGACCGGTCTGTTATCCGCCTATCCTCGATAGCAGAAGAGTCTCGATCTGAAGTCTTTGAGTTTTTACAAGGACTTGTCACACAGGATGTCTTTCTGCTGGGAAAGGGGGCGCCTCTATGGTCGGCCTTGCTGACGGCGCAAGGAAAGGTCTTATATGACTTTATCCTATGGGCAGAGGATAGCTCGATTCTGATAGACTGTGAATCGGCGATTGCGGATAATTTAATCCGGCGACTAACTCTTTATCGACTGCGGCGCGCTATCCGTATCGAAATTGATCCGGCGATTGCCGTACATTGGTCATTAAAACCGCCTGAAAATCAGGCAATAGCCTCTTCCCCTGACCCAAGATTAGCGGAATTAGGTTTTCGTTGGTTACAGCCCGCCATCAATAGTCAACCATCGGTAGAGGCTATCTGGAAAAAACACCGTCTGGCATGGGGCGTGACGGAAGGCCAAGCTGAATTGGGATTGGATAAAACTTTGTGGTTGGAAGCCAATGCCCGCGAATTAAACGGCGTTAGCTTTACCAAGGGTTGTTATGTCGGTCAGGAAAATACGGCGAGAATGAATTGGCGGCAAAAGATCAATCGTCGTTTGGCGGTTATAAAAACCGAGATGCCTTTGGATGATGAGAAATGTCGGATTTACTATAGTGATTTAAAGTTAGCCGTTGCGCTGTTGCGTGTTGCTGATTGGAACAAATTACCCGATGACCAAGAGGTCATAACCCCTGAATGGTTGAAAGAGGCCTTGGCTGAAGCCCATTCTTGATAGCTTTATTTTTTTTCAGTTTCATTGTGACGGGAATTTCAATCAGATATAAAAAAAGCCGGAAATTTTTTCCGGCTT
Source organism: Zymomonas sp. (assembly GCF_020216885.1). GTDB lineage: Bacteria > Pseudomonadota > Alphaproteobacteria > Sphingomonadales > Sphingomonadaceae > Zymomonas. The sequence goes on from NZ_JAIWON010000039.1 coordinate 6,068, forward strand.
TTTTCGTTATAGGATATTTTAGCCGAGGAACGGGTCTTTCACCAAGATAGTGTCTTCCCGTTCAGGGCTGGTTGAAACCAGCGTAATCGGACATTCAATTAATTCTTCAATCCGGCGAATATATTTAATCGCTTGTGCCGGAAGTTCGCTCCAGCTTCTGGCTCCGGCTGTGGATTCTTTCCAGCCTTCGATCGTTTCATAAACCGGTTTGGCCGCTGCCTGATCTTTGTAATAAGGTGGCAGGTAATCATAAACCTTGTCACCGATTTTATAGCCGGTGCAGATTTTGATTTCATCAAAACCGTCCAAAACATCGAGCTTGGTCAAGGCAATACCCGTGATACCGGCAACGGCAACAGATTGGCGCATCAGAACGGAATCGAACCAACCGCAACGACGACGACGACCTGTGACCGTGCCAAATTCATGACCGCGTTCACCTAGAGTCTGACCAACTTCATCATCCAATTCGGTCGGGAAAGGTCCTGCACCGACGCGGGTCGTATAGGCTTTGGCAATACCGAGAACAAAACCGACAGCAGAAGCCCCCATACCGGAACCCCCGGCCGCAGACCCAGCAATGGTATTGGAAGAGGTCACATAAGGATAGGTGCCGTGATCGATATCAAGCATCACGCCCTGTGCGCCTTCAAAAAGAATACGACGATTTTTCTTCTGCTCATCAGCCAGAATACGCCATGCCGGTTTTGCAAAAGGCAGGATGCAACCTGCGATTTCTTTCAAATCGCTGATCAATTTTTCCCGATCGACAGGCGGCTTGCCAAAACCGCTCCGCAAAGCGTTGTGATGGGCAATTAAACGATCAAGGCGGGAACCGATTTCGTCGATATGAGCAAGGTCACAGATACGGATAGCACGGCGGCCTACTTTATCTTCATAGGCGGGGCCAATACCACGACGGGTCGTTCCGATTTTCTTATCGCCGGAACGATCTTCACGGAAGCCATCCAATTCACTATGCAGCGGTAAAATTAACGGGCTGGTTTCAGCGATCGCCAAAGTATCCGGCGTTATAACGACATCCTGTTTTCTCAGGCGTTCCATTTCATCACGGAAATGCCACGGATCGATGACCACACCATTCCCAATGATCGACAAGGTGCCACTGACTACGCCTGAAGGTAACAGGCTTAATTTATAGGTAACACCATTAACGACAAGGGTATGGCCGGCGTTATGACCGCCCTGAAAGCGGACGACGACATCGGCTCGTTCGGCGAGCCAGTCGACGATCTTACCTTTGCCTTCATCACCCCACTGGGCACCGACGACCGTAACATTGGCCATATTTTTCTTGCTCCTGCTGGTTGCTTTATTTGCGCGGGTTTCGCGCCTCAAGAATCGCGGAAAATCAAAGCGGCTTGATATGACCGCCTGTTAAAATATCTGTGCATTGATGACGGACAGGATCATCCTCTTCATCAAGGGCGGCAATCGTAATCCAGCCTTCTTGACGAAAGGCGCGCGCCTGTTCTGGATCATGGCCAAGCGGCAAAAACAGTTTTCTGGATTTTTTCTGCCCCAAACCGGCATCCACCAAAGGATCTATGTAAAGAGAAAAGCCGACGGCCTGTTCTTCGCGTTTATCCTGATGAATGATCGTATAGCTGCCACCGCGGCCAATTTCGCCGAGAATGCCGGAACCGAATAACGAAAAGCCGATCCATGTCTGATATTCAAAACCATGCCGTTCAGTCGGATCAAGGGTTACATGAACCGACGGATCAAGAGAGGCACGAATAGTTTTCAAGGCTTCCAATCGGTCAGCAAAACCCAGTTTATCAGCCATGGGCTGTAATTTTTCAATTGCCTCGTCAAAAGGTCCAGCGGCTTCCAACAAAGGCCGATAGCCTGTTGCCTCAAGCGCACTCAGACCGCCAGCATCTTTGGCATCTAAGACAGCGAAAAGTTTCTCTCTCTTTGAGGCGTCTATTGGCAAGGTCGTGTCAGCCAGTCTTTCGACCAGATCAGGCAAAGTCAGATCGATGCTGATCTTTTTCACGCCAGCAATTTTCAGTGTTTCAACGGCCATGCCCAATATTTCAATGACGGCGGCCACAGAATCCTTGCCGATCAATTCGGCACCAGCCTGCATCAATTCCCTTTCGGGGCGCAGTTGGGTTGCCCGTAATTTCATGACCGTGCCACCATAGGCCAACCGTAAAGGCCGAGGGCGGTGGTTTAAACGGGTCGTTGCAATCCGGCCTATCTGTCCGGTGATATCAGGACGAAGGGCTAAGCTGCGTTGTGATACAGGGTCAACAAAACGCAACAAATCCTGCTTGCGTGCCGACTTCAGACGGCCAAGCAGACTTTCTTCAAATTCAGCTAAAGGCGGGGATACCCGTTCATAACCATGCCGGTTGATGGCTACAATAACATGATGCAGCAAGCGGGAAGCTGCTTCAGCTTGAGGGGGAAGGCGGTCTCGTAATCCTTCGGGGAGCAAACCATGCGCTATCGTCATTGATCAAAAAGCTTTTATTATCAGGACAAAGGTCTTTCTAATCATGTTACGACAACATTCCACCCTGTTTCTTACGTAAAAACCGTTTCGTGACATATTTTTTGAATATCAGACCCGATATTTCCGATATAATTTACTCAATCAGAGGAATATCAGGCCTGATATTGCCAAAATTATGTCCGTTATCCTGATAATTTTACAGGAAGTGGAGCGATTTCACTTCACGTACGCCGGATAATTCGGCGACTTTCGCCATTTTTCCAGCCGTAACAGGCGAATCGACCGATAATAACAAGACGGCTTCCCCGCCCGTATTCCGGCGACCCAGATGAAAAGTGCCGATATTAACACCGGCTTTACCCAAAAGGGTGCCAAGCCGACCGATAAATCCGGGGGCATCATCATTGACGATATACAGCATATCGCCGCTTAGATTGGCTTCGATCTTGATACCGAAAATTTCAACCAGCCTTGTGCCTTCGGAACCAAACAGCGTGCCGGCAACTGATTTTTCCTGTCCTTTATCATCGCGTGAAGTGACCCGTATCAAAGTATGATAAGCGCCTTCGCGATCATGACGGATTTCACGGACATCTAATCCCCGTTCACGAGCAAGGAAGGGCGCATTAACCATATTTACCGACTGGGAATAAACACCCATCAGGCCGGACAGAACCGCGCTGGTAATCGGTTTTTGATCAAGATGGGCGGCCGCGCCTTCGACTTCAATCGAAACCGATTTAATTTTATCGCCTTCCAGTTGGCCAAGCAGACGACCCAATTGTTCGGAAAGAGCCATATAGGGTTTCACCCTTGGGGCTTCTTCGGCTGAAAGGGATGGCATGTTCAGGGCATTGGAAACACCCCCCGTCAATAGATAATCCGCCATCTGTTCAGCAACCTGAATGGCGACATTGACCTGTGCTTCAGTGGTTGATGCACCAAGGTGGGGCGTGGCGATGAAATTGGGAACGCCGAATAACGGATTTTCTTTGGCCGGTTCTTTCAAGAACACATCTAAGGCTGCTCCTGCAACATGACCGGATAACAAAGCGTCTTTCAAGGCCTCTTCATCAATCAGACCGCCACGAGCGCAGTTGATAATTCGAACGCCTTTTTTGGTTTTTGCCAAATTTTCGCGGGACAGAATATTTTTGGTCTGATCGGTCAAAGGCACATGCAGAGTAATAAAGTCGGCTTTATGAAGCAGTATATCGAGATCAGCCTTTTCAATGCCCAATTCCAAAGCCCGTTCTGGCGTTAAGAAGGGATCATAGGCAATGACCTTCATTTTTAGACCGACTGCCCGATCGGCGACGATCGAACCGATATTACCAGCTCCAATCAAGCCAAGGGTTTTTCCAGAAACCTCAACCCCCATAAAGCGGTTCTTTTCCCATTTTCCTGCCTGTGTCGAGGCATTGGCTTCGGGAATTTGACGCGCCAAGGCAAACATCAAGGCAATCGCCTGTTCTGCGGTCGTGATCGAGTTACCAAAGGGGGTGTTCATGACAACCATACCCGCTGCCGAAGCGGCTGGAATATCAATATTGTCAACACCGATGCCCGCACGCCCGATGACCTTTAAATTTTTAGCTTCGGCAATGATGTCTTTTGTGACTTTGGTTGCCGAACGAATGGCCAAACCATCATAGTCATTGATGATTTTCTTTAGTTCTTCGGGGGACAGGCCGGTAATCTGATCGACTTCCACGCCGCGTTCACGAAAAACTTCGGCGGCACGGGGATCCATTTTATCGGAAATCAAAACTCTGGTCATAACAGGAATCTCCTGACGACTGCCCTGCGCCATAGCGCAGGCAGCGTCATCTTCACATTATTGGAAGGGAATTAGTTTTTCTGGATTTGAGTCCAAGCCCAATCAAGCCAAGGCGTTAGCGCCGCGATATCCGAGGCTTCTACCGTGGCACCGCACCAAACGCGCAATCCCGGAGGAGCATCTCTGTGGCCTGCGATATCATAAGCAGCCCCTTCGGCTTCCAATAAGCCTGCCAATTTTTTCACCAAAGCGGCTTTGGCGGCATCATCCATACCGGCCACCGCTTTATCTGAAAATTTCAGGCAAGGGCTGGTATTAGAACGGATAGCCGGATCAGCGACCAGATGTTCAATCCAATCCGTTTTTTCTACCCATGTATCCAATGTGGCCGCATTCTTGTTACAACGCGCCATCAAGGCCGATAAACCGCCTAATTCTTCAGCCCATTCCAGCGCCCAGATATAATCTTCAACGGCTAAAAGGGAGGGGGTGTTAATCGTGCTGCCTTTAAAGATGGCTTCATCCAGCTTGCCATTTTTGGTCAAGCGGAAGATTTTGGGCAATGGCCATGCCGGTGTATAGCTTTCTAGCCGTTCGACCGCGCGCGGGCTAAGGATAATAATGCCATGCGCTGCTTCACCGCCTAAGACTTTCTGCCAAGAGAAAGTAACAACATCCAGTTTTTCAAAAGGCAGAGGCTGGGCAAAACAGGCCGAGGTTGCATCGGCAATCATCAAGCCTTCATGGTCAGGTTTAATCCAGTCACCATTCGGGACTTTGACACCAGAAGTTGTCCCGTTCCATGTAAAGACGACGTCATTAGACTGATCGACCTTGGTAAGATCCGGCAATTCACCATAGGGCGCTTTTAAAACAGTCGGATTGATCTTCAACTGTTTAACGGCATCGGTAATCCAACCGAGGCCAAAACTTTCCCAACCTAAAACGGTCGCGGGTCTTGCGCCCAATAATGACCACATCGCCATTTCAACCGCGCCGGTATCAGAGGCCGGAACAATACCGATCCGATAGTTATCAGGCACTTCCAATATTTTGCGGGTCAGTTCGATCGCATATTGCAGGCGGCCTTTGCCGACAGAACCGCGATGAGAACGCCCCAAAGAGCCTAATGCCAATTTTTCAGGAGACCATCCCGGCGGTTTTGCGCAGGGGCCAGACGAGAATTGTGGACGGTTTGGTTTGACCGTCGGACGAACAGAATAATTAGTCATAGTAATAAAACTCTCCTCACAGAGAGCACGCGCTGCGTTGGGACAGCGTGGCCCACTGACCTTTCTAAGGAGATTCTGACCTCGGTCAATTCTGATTAGCTGAATAGTTTATTATTTTATCGGTCATAGAGATGAAAATCTTCATTTTTACGAGAAATAACCGCTTTAAAATTCTAAAATAACTTTTTTGTGAAATTAAAATTTTAAAAATTAAAAATAAAAAATTTTAAATTGAATCATAATATTCAAATTGAGCATTAAAAATATGACATGATTTTTTGAAATAAATTATTTTTAACTCTAAAAGGACATTTTATTTAATAATTCTTTTTTATTATATTTTAATAAAAAGAAAATCTTTAAAATGAAACACACCGCAATCAAAAAGCCTGATCGAAAAAGACGAATCCCATTCAATCAGGCTCATAAGATTTTCTTAAAATTGGCCAAGATAGATCAATTTTTAAAAACCAGCTTCAAAGGCCGATTGGATATCAGAAAGTTTGTTTTTGCCATTGGCCATTAAAATCTGAAGAAGAATGCGCGCTTTCTGGGGCGAAAGATCATAAGAGACAACAAAGTCGTTTTTGTCATCATTGACCTCGACATTGCGGTTCACGAAACCTGATCCGGTTCTGGATGAACGCACAACAATCACGCCTTGTTTGACGGCAAGATTGAGGGCAGCCATAGCTTCTTTTGAACTATTCCCGTCACCGACACCGGCAAGGATAATGCCTTTCACGCCGGTTTTGACGAGATCATTGATGATTGAAGCCCCCATACCGCTATGGGCGTAAAGGATTTCGACCGCAGGCAAAGGCGCAGTCGCTGGCAGGCCATAGCTTGGAAAAAGCTGTTTTTTTGGCTCAATAAACCGTACCGAAGCCGGATCGACATAACCGATAGGCCCTGCATTGATGGACTGAAAGGTTTCAACGGCAGTTGTGTGGGTTTTGCTTGCCCATCTGGCGGCATGAATAGTGTCATTCATGACGATCATAACGCCATGATCTTTGGCCTTGGGGTTGGCGGCGACTTCAATCGCCTCATATAAATTGGCGGGGCCATCCGCACCAATGGCGGTACTAGGGCGCATTGCCCCTGTCAGAATAATCGGCTTGTCGGTGCGTATAACTGTATCAAGGAAAAAGGCGGTTTCTTCCATGGTATCGGTGCCATGAGTAATCACGATACCATCAGCTTCGTTATGGGCGACGGCTTCTTGGATGCGCTTGGCTAAACGCAACCATATCGCATCATTCATATCTTGCGAGCCGATATTGGCAATTTGTTCGACATTGATTTCAGCGAGTTTAGCTAATTCCGGTATATCTTCAACGAGCTGTTTTCCAGTAACGCCACCCGCATTATAGCCGATTTCCGACATTCCATTTTTCTTGCCGGAAATCGTACCGCCCGTTGCCAGAACTAAAATGCGCGGTAACGCCTGAATTGAATGAACCTGATTACTCATAGATATCGCCGGAGTAGCCCCCATCATCATGCATATTGCCAAGGCCGCAGCGGAAGAGGCCTTAACAGGGATTTTAAAAATCATCATCGAACGCCCCTGTTACAGATTATAAAGTTAACTGTTAATATAAAGCGTCACTTTTTGCATAATGAATAGAGAAGCTACTCTGGCAAAATCAAAAATTAGCCGTTTGCTTTTAAAAAGGCCTGATAATATTCATCTGCCAATTTCCGAAGCGAACGCCCGATAGCTGCATATTGATATTCGCTTAAATTGGCGAGCGACGCTCTGGCGGCGGGTTTCTGGACGCCAAAGCCTTCACCGGGCAACAAAACAATGCCCGTTTCTTCGGCAATGCGGAACAAGATTTCAGCCGAGCTGGAACGATCGCTCATCCATTTCGCGAATTTTTCACCGTAAAGGGCGCGGCAGACCGTTTCCAAATCAAGCAGCGTGTAATAATCGACGGCATTGGCATCTTCTGACGGTTTAACGCCCAATTCGCGATATAAAGCGGCCTCGCGGCGGCGGATCACATTTTTGATGGTTGCTTTATACTCTTCCTTGCTATCCATCAGAGCAAAGAGCGAGAACAACACCATTTGCACCTGCTGTGGTGTTGAAATGCCTGCGGTATGATTAAGCGCAACCGCACGACTATCAGCCACTAATCTGTCAATGAATTTCAGATTTTCGGCTTCTGTTGTCAGGCTGGAATAGCGGCGAGACAGGGCTTCCTTTTTGTCATTAGGTAAAGCCTGAAGCAATCTATCCATAACATTGTTTTTATGGGTGCCGATAACGCCTAACCGCCAGCCAGTTGCCCCGAAGTATTTCGAGAAGGAATAAACCAGAATGGTATTTTCAGGGCAGACGGCAAAGAGCGAATGGAAATCATCAGCAAAGGTGCCATAAACATCATCGGTCAGAATCATCAGATCAGGGCGATGATTGGCGACGATATCCGCAATTTTCTTCAAAGAAGCGTTATTCATTTTGACAGAAGGCGGATTGCTGGGATTGACGCAGAAGAAGATTTTGACCGCTGGGTCTTTCAACTTTTCCAGCTCTTCATCGGGATATTGCCAATTCAGATTGGGATCAGCCTGAATAGCCACTTCTTCAAGGCCATATTCTTCCAACTGGGGAATTTCGATATAAGGCGAGAAAATCGGCATCCCGATCGCTACTTTATCGCCTTTTTTGATAAGATTATTCTGTTTCAAGCTATTGAAGATATAGGCCATGGCGGCGGTGCCACCTTCGGTCGCAAAGAAGTCGGTTGAATCTGTCGGAAGGTCGCTACCGACCATTTCCCGCAAGACATACTGACCCACAATTTGTTCACTCAAGGAGAGCATCCGCGGAGGGGTCGGATAGTTACAACCCAAGATGCCTTCAACCATTTCATGCAAAAACTGGGATGCTGACAACCCTAATTGATCGCGGACATAGCTAAGAGCACGGCCAAGGAAGAAGATACCGGCTTTATGACGATTCTCACTGATAAAGCGTTCAAACCGTTCTTCAATACCTTCGACACGTGCCTGACCACCGACACCTACCGTCATATAGGAAAAGGATAACTCCGATTCAGAAACGGCAAATTGTCCCAAATTAAAAAAGGCCGAACGGGGCAGGGTGGCGAGAAAATTTGGGTTACCACGACCTGCGTTTAACATCAGGCGGTCTGTCCGACTGGATGCAATGCGGATCAATTCATCTTTCAGCTCGAAAGGGCTAAGATTTTTATATTTTGAGTAATCGGTCGTCATTTAATTTCTTCTTTATCTAATTGAAATATCTAGGAAAAGGCGACTACCAACGGGCCCAATAAGGTCAAAAGAACGTTGGCAATGGCATAGGTGATAGCGAAAGAGGTTGTTGGAACAGCGTTACCGGCTTTATTGAGAATTTCGCCCAAAGCAGGATTGGCACTGCGGGAACCTGCCAGCGCACCGGCAAAAACAGCGGTGTTTTTATAATGCAGGACATAACGCCCAAACAGCATCGTGATAATCAAAGGCACAATCGACACCACGACACCCAGCATAAAGAGGGTGATACCCTGTTGCATGATGGTGGTGACGGCTTGCTGTCCAGTCTGGAGACCCGTGACTGCCACAAAACCTGATAAGCCGAAATCGACCAGCAAGGTCGAGGCTGCCATGGGCATATTGCCGCTTTTGCTATGGCGATTTTGATACCAGCCGAATAACAGGCCAGAGAGAAGCGCACCGCCGCCGCTCCCCAAGGTCAAAGGAATAGATCCTAATCTGACTACAATTAGGCCAATGAGTAATCCGACAACAAGCCCCACGCCATGAAAGACAAGGTCTGTTTTAAGGCTTTTGGTCAGTAGGCTACCCAATTCTTTGGCTACCCGATCGACATCTTGGCGGGTGCCATAAAGCGTTACAATATCGCCCGACAAAATGTGGAGATCAGAGGTAAACGGTACGTTTTTATCGCCGCGTTTCAGCCCCAGAAAATAAACACCGTGACGGGCTACTTGGGATAAAATTTGGCTGCATTCGGCCACTGATTTTCCGACAAAGGCTTTATTCGTCAAGAGAACATCATGGCGAACAATCACCACATCCATATCATGCGGTGGCTGTTTTATTTCTTCGCCCAGCAATTCTCCTGTTGAAATAACATCAGCACGATGACCGAAGAGCAAAAGGAGATCGCCGGCTTCTACTGTGCTGTCTTGCGTCACAGCAACAAGGTTTTTCTGTCTCCGAATCTGTTCGACGGTGACGTGATCGCTTTCAATCTGCTGGACAGATTGACCTGCTTTTTTCACCTGATAGACGCGGCTGACAAATTCAGACAGAGCGGGGCGTTCACCGTCACCATAAACAGCCATGCCTTGCATCTGTTCGGCTTCAGCGGTGAGGGCGTCTTCACGCAGCCCTCTTTTCATCAACCAAGGTAGAATATTGACGCAGATAATAATCGGGGCAAGTGATCCAAAGATATAGGTCACAGCATAGCCGACAGCGACATGGCCTTGTAACATCTGAGTTTGAGCCAGCGGCAAGCCCAGCTTTTCCAAAGCGGAACTGGCTGTTCCGATAATAGCGGATTGGGTCAATCCACCGGCAGCGACACCTGCCGCCAAGCCTTTATCGAGATGAAACATTCTAGCGACAGCCAAAACGGTAAAAAGACCGGATATAGCCAAAACGAATGCCATCAATACTTCACGCAAAGATTGCCGACCCAAAGATTTGAAAAATTGGGGGCCACTTTGGAAACCGACAGCATAGATAAAAAGGGCAAACAGAACTGTTTTCAGCCCTGAATCAATATGAATACCAATCTGGCTTATCAGGACAGCCGCCAATAAAGAACCGGCGACTCCTCCGATTTGTAAGGATCCAAAACGGAATTTTCCTATCCAATAGCCGATGGCAATTGCCAAAAAGAGGGCAATTTCAGGGTTGTTTCTTAACAATGTCTGTAAAAATTCTAATATTACCATCACAGACAACTTTAATATTGGTTAATGAACATCGGCGATTTATGCCTTAAATCGATCTTATCAAGAAAATATCTAAATATTTGAGCTATTTTTATTGTCTAAAGATAAGAAAACTTCTTAATGGAACAATATGAATATTTTTGGATATTTTAATAATGAGTTAAATTTATATTTTTTTGATCGGTAATTTTTAAATTTAATTTTAATGTGATGATATAAAATAAGATATTTGTGTGCTTTCGCTTGCCTCAATAATGGAGATATCCATCAGAATCTTGCTTGGGCTTCATTATTTCATGCTCAATGATGGAATAGATGGCAAGACTATAAACCGCGACAGATCAATGCCTTTTCTTGATTAAAACAGCCCTGAAAGAACGCTTTCTACCCTATATCACGAGGCTATAATTTTTCTGACAGGGCGTTAAAGGCTGGCTTTTCCTGATGATTTGCCGTTAATTCAGAATATTATGGCTGATTTTCGCATTTTATCTTGTCTGTTTCTTTTTATTTTGGCGTCCTGTTCTGGTTCTTCTCCGCATAAAAGAAGATCAGGAAGCACGGCCTCGCATCCAATCACAACGCCTTTGCCAAGCAGTGGTGATTTCCATCATTGTTTAGGCGATCTCAATAAAGAAGGTGTCCATTACCAATTGGTGCCAGACCGGACATTCGATAACGGCTGCTCTATTTATCACGCGGTCACTATGACTTCAGCACAGATACCGATAACCCATTTAGGGCCTTTGCAATGTCCGGCTGCCGAAAATTTAGCCTATTGGATTGATGATGCCGTGCTGAAATCAGCCAAAGTTTGGTTGGGCAGTCCTGTCATAAAAGTCGAAACTTTCGGCAGTTACAGTTGTCGGACACGGAATAGTCGGGCTGGGGCAAAAATTTCGGAACATGGTCGTGCCAATGCGGTTGATATATCGGCATTCGATTTAGCCGATGGCCGCCGCATTACGGTCAAAGAGGGTTGGCGACATGGTGATCGCCATACGAAAGATTTTCTTCGTTCTGTTTTCCATGCAGCTTGTCGGCGTTTTTCGGTTGTTATCAGCCCTGACGGGGATGAATACCACCAAGACCATATCCATATGGATTTAGGTCAAAGCCAATATTGTCACTAATTGCATTCTTTCTGTGAAATGTATTTTTAAAAAGGCCTTTTCGTGAGTAATCGCACTATCACTCCTGATGCGCTTGATGATGTCATCAATGCCAGCCATGTTCTAAAAACGCCTCAAACCACCAATCCTTCTTTTAAACTGGCCTTTCAGGATAGCGATTTTCTGCTGCGGGAAGAATTGCGCCCTGTGCGTTTTCAGTTAGAACTTTTGAAGCCTGATATCATTTTGAAAGAAGCCGGTATTGAATCAACTTTTGTTTTTTATGGTTCTGCCCGTATTCCATCCCCTGAACAGGCGGATGAAAGGCTTCTGACCGCCAAGAATGAAAAAGAGAAGAAGGTCGCCCAAAGTCTAGCTGAGAAAAGCCGCTATTATAGCGAAGCGCGAAAGCTCGCCCGTATTGTCAGCGAAATTCCCCAGCCTGATCCTCAAAAACGCCATCTTGTTGTTTGTTCGGGCGGCGGGCCTTCTATTATGGAAGCGGCCAATCGTGGCGCGCATGATGTGGGTGCGCCGTCTATCGGTTTTGGTATTGTTCTGCCTTTTGAAACGGCACCCAATCCCTATATTACCCCCGATTTATCTTTTCAGTTTCACTATTTTGCCCTGCGTAAAACCCATTTGATGTTAAGGGCGCGGGCTTTTGCTATTTTTCCGGGTGGCTTCGGGACATTGGACGAAGTGTTTGAATTGCTTACCTTGATCCATACCCATCGACTGGAACCGGTGCCTATTCTTTTCTATGGGCGGGATTTTTGGAATAAAATCATCAATTTCGATGCTTTGGTTGAAGAAGGCATGATCTCTGCCGAAGATTTACGCTTTTTCCAATTTGTCGATACCGCCGAAGAAGGATGGGCGGTTATTTGCGATTTTTGGCAGCATGATGAAACGGGACGGGTGCCGATTGATTTTGAATGAGGTCAAAAACGGCCATCATTCCCTGTCTCAATTTTTACATTTTATGGAGCAGTTACTTGTCGGATAGCGATGGTAAGTCTAATCACACAGACATGATGGACGATTATTCGGCGTCTGCAAAGGCTTTGGTAGCCGAGATGCAGGCTAAGGCGGCTTTGTCGCCAACCAAGGCCGTTGCCTTTCAAGGTGCGCCCGGCTGTAATTCAAATATCGCGATACAGGATCTTTTCCCTGACAGTTTGCCGCTTCCCTGCTTTAGCTTTGCGGATGCTTTGACGGCGGTCAAGGAAGGACGCGCCGGTCGGGCGATGATTCCGATCGAAAATTCATTAAATGGCCGCGTCGCCGACATGCATTTTCTGTTACCGGAATCGGGACTGACTATTCAGGCGGAATATTTTCTGCCCATCAATCACTGCTTGGTTGCGCCTAAAGGGGCTGGCAAAATTACCCATGTCTTGAGCCATCCACAGGCCTTGGGACAATGTCGCCATTGGTTACAAGCCCATAACATCCGTGCTTTGGCACATGCTGACACCGCAGGCGCAGCCGCAGAAGTGGCTGACCGGAAACAAACGGGATTAGCCGCTTTATCTCCGGCTTTGGCGGCTAAACTTTACGGGCTAGAAATCCTTGAAAAGGGTATCGCCGATGGTGATACCAATATTACCCGCTTCGTTGTTCTTGCCGAAGCCGACACTAATTTACAAGACCTTCCCCCGATTAGACAAAATCTATCAGGGAAAATGATGACGAGCCTGCTATTTACCGTCAAAAACACGCCTTCGGCCTTATTGAACGCGATTAAGGGCTTTGGTGATAATCAGGTAAACATGACCAAGCTTGAAAGCTATCAGCATGGTGCCAGCTTTTCTGCGACCCAATTTTATGCGGATGTCGAAGGCGAACCTTCCGAAGATAAGGTCGCTAGGGCTTTGGATATTTTGCATGAAAAT
>NZ_JAIWON010000163.1 GCF_020216885.1 Zymomonas sp.
ATCCGAAATTTTTCGAACAATAGCCCTATGTTAAGCTTCATCTATCTTTGAGAAGAGATGGAGAGAATGATGACATGGACAGGAATTGTCCGCCGCGAGCATAACCGAGAAGGTCTGCATTATCCATCAGATATAACAGAGGGAGAATGGACATTGATCGTGCCATTCGTCCCCGTGGCCAGACAGGGTAGTCGCCCCCGTAGGAAGATATGCCCGAAGTGTTCAACGTGATACTCTACATGGCCTCAGCCGGTTGTGCGTGGCGTCTGCTGCCGAAAGGCTTTCCACAGGTCTCGACCATCAGGCGCTATTTTTACGCTTGGCGTAATGCCAGACGGTTCGAGGTGGTGAATACGGTGTTGGTCATGAGCCTGCGTGAAATTGAGGGGCGAGAAGCCTCCCCGAGCGCAGGCGTGATTGACAGCCAGTCGGTGAAAACCACAGAAAGCGGCGGAATTTCGGGCTATGATGCAGAAAAAAAGATCAAAGGCCGCAAGTGTCATATCATGACTGATACATGCGTTTTCCTAATCTTTCTTCTTTCTCGTCCATGCTGCTAATATACAGGATCGGGATGCGGCTGTTGATGTCTTGTCGGCAATACGCAAACGCTTCCCTTGGCTGCGCTACATCTTCGCTGATGGCGGCATGCTGACGACAAATTGCGATCCTCGCTCGCATCTATGGGAAAATGGACTGTTGAAATCATCAAGAGGTCAGATACGGCGAAAGGCTTTCAGATCCTGCCGCACAGATGGGTCGTTGAACGGACATTTGCTTGGCTAGGACGTTGTAGGAGGCTCGCAAAAGATTGGGAAACGTCCATCGCCTCTTCAACCGCATGGATAATGATCGCCTCCATCCGAATGATTACATGACGCACTGCAAAGCATAGTTTTTCGGATCAGGCTTTAAGGCTTAAGACGCTTTGTATCCTGCTATTTTTTTAGGCGGTTGGCAATAAAATTGAAAATGACAACCCCTAAGGCCAGACAAAAGAGCAGAATAGTCGAGAAAGAAACATCCCGATGTGGTGCCGGATCGAAGGGATCGGCTTGTTCTGTGATAGTGTTTTGATGCGATGTTTGGTCTGTTATTGCGTTATTGGCCAATTTCGATTTCCTGATTGCCAAACTGGCCTGTTTTTACCTTTTTAAAGTTTTTACCTTTTTAAAAAAGTGAGGCCAATCCATTTTTGGGGTTTTTTATTCTTCAACAGGAAGATTGCCGACGCGCTGAATCGCCAAGCGATAGGTTTCGTAAAAATATTCACTGGTTTTCGTAATATCTTGGTAAAGACGCACGGCCTTGTCTTCTGCAAGCAAGAATTCATCTTCTGTTAGCAGGCCTTTTTCCCATGCCTCTTCAAGCAAGGTATAATTTTGCATCAATGCAGGCGGGAAATCAGCACTGTAGCAATTCACGTCATGCGGAATAACCGGATGATTGACCGCAGGCTCTGTCTCCGTATATTTTTTTGTTTTCCAGCCTAAGAAATATAAAAGTTTCTGTATCAGATTCATGTTTCCACCCTTTTTTAAAAAATGATTTAAGGGATGATTGGTTGCTCTGTATCTTAATAGGGTTACAGAAAAATGGCTATGCACCATGACAGATATAATTAGCCGATAAAAAGGTATCAGATTGTTTTGTATATCTTTTTTAAAATCGCTGTTTTTTTCTCCATTTTCAGATAAATCTTTTTGCCATAAAATTTTTACAGCCTTTCAAATTGAACTTATTTTTTAAAAAAATGAAAAATAAATAAAATTTACAAAAGAAATATAGAATATTATAATTATTTATAGTTATTTTATTTTACATATGGCGTGGGAAGCGTGGGAAGCGTGGGAAGCGTGGGAAGCGTGGGAAGCGTAAGTAAATTTTATCACGCTCGTCAATTCATCATTAGCCGCCATAACTAAAATCATAAGATATCGTTAGGGTCTATTAGATCTTGAAATTCTTTCCATATTATAGAGATGGAAGAAGGAGCCGAAACAGGCACTGGCATTTTTACGGACGAGACATGAACGATCTGGGAATCTCTGACTGATGCGGTTCGCCCGATAGACAAGACAAGACGCTGCCACATGATCTGCGGCGCAGAATATAATCTTTTGGCGTTATAAGAATGGCGCGAAATGGAGGCGTATCTGCGCTGAACTGGGTTCGTGGTGGCGGGCTGCACAACTTTTCATTCGCTGGACGAAACTGGGCGTGTGGGAACGCCTGCTCGAACTGGTTTAGGAACAGCACGAAATAGCGTGCGGAATGACTTTTCTGGATGGAACGAATATCAGAGCTCACCACAAGGCGGTGGAAGCTCAAAAAAAGAGCTTTTTCAAAGAGCGAGACCATCGTGAAGCACTTGGCCAATCGCGTGGCGGCTATGGCACAAAAATCTGCGTAATCGCTGATGGGCATGGAAAAGCCTTCGGTTTTGCGCTGGCCTTGGGGCAGGCTCATGAACTGCCTCTGACGGTAGCCATGCTCGACAATCTTCCCACCGTTCCCCTGTGGGTCGTGGCGGACAAAGGCTACGCGTCGAACGCCTTTCGTGAACGGATATGGGACATGGAAGCCCGACCGGCTATTCTCGCGAAATGACGGGATGGGTCGGTTGCCTGCCCAAGGTCAGCCTATCGGTGTCGGCATCTCGTTGAGAACCTTTGGGCGCGCCTCAAGGCGTGGCGCGCTGTCGCAATCAGATACGAAAAAACAGCAACCTCATTCCTCGCGGTCATCAACTGCGCTGCCGTAGCAGACTGAATCAAGCCCTAACAGACCCTAGACTTTAATATCTGTCATCAAAAAGATGAGGGATGATATATTAAATATCTTGGATAGCGTGAGGCTATCGGGTCAAAATATCGGCAAATATATTAGAAAAAGCCTTAAGATTGTGGTGGCAGTAAGATATTATTTTGAACCCTGATCGCCCGTTTTATAATGTGAAACAGCCATAAAAGGGCAGTGTCTTTTTGTGAGGATAAGCGCATTGTTGCGATGATGGGATAGGCTGTTAATTCCAAAGGTGCCTCAAATATCGTCAGTCCGGTATATCTAGCAAGGCTGATCGCGGCGTGGCTTGGAATAGTCGCGAGGCATTTTGACCCAAGCAAAAAAGGGGGCAGTTCCGCGAAATGGGTCAGTGCAGTCTGAATTTTTCGAGACCGTCCCATTATTGATAATATCTCGTCAACCAGCCCTTCCCTGCCTGAATAAGAAACCAAAATATGGGGCAAGGAAAGATAGTCTTCCAATGTCGGATTTTCAGAAAAACCGCAACTTTGGGCATCGCATAGACAGGCATAGCCGCCTTCTCCGATGACTTCTTGCCATAATCCCCGACGAGGCAGCGGAGCGGTTACAATAGCCAGATCAATATCGTTATTTTCGAGCATCTGTTGCACTGTGTAGCGGTTTGTTTGTCGATAGACGACCGAGGCATCTGGGGCGGTAGCCTGTATTTGTTTCGATATTTCTGATCCCAGAGCCAATTGGAAATCATCAGACATCCCGATTGAAAAATGCCTATTACATCGGGCTGGATCGAATTCATTTTCAGAAATAAAGGCGTTGTAAATAAGAGTTGCGCCTTCAGATAGGGATTCAGCCATATCTATGGCACGTTGTGTCGGTTCCATGCCTTGGCGTGTTCGGATGAAAAGCAGGTCACCCGCAGCCTGTCGGAGGCGGCTTAAAGAGGCACTGACAGCGGATTGGCTTAGCGAAAGGCGGGCAGCCGCTTTGGTTACGCTTCTTTCATGCCACAAGGCCAAGAAGGTAATCACCAGATTAAAATCAAAGCGGGTAATATCACTTATATTGATTTTACGAATCATATCATTCGATTTGAATGATATGATCGCCAAGTGCAATATTTTCGACAGCTTATGAAGGAGATGATAAAAATGAGCTGTCATCGCGTAGCGGTTATCCAAGCTGGAACCAGCCTGTTTGATACCGAAAAAACATTGGATCGAATGGAAGTCTTGTGTGAGCAGGCGGCAGAACAAAAGGTTGAATTGGCGGTTTTCCCCGAAGCCTATATCGGTGGATACCCCAAAGGGTTAGACTTTGGCGCGAGAATGGGCACACGAACAGAAGCCGGACGAGAAGATTTCTTGCGTTATTGGAAAGCGGCTATTGATGTTCCCGGAAAAGAAACTGCCCGCATAGGTAGCTTTGCTGCCAAAATGAAAGCCTATTTAGTGGTGGGTGTGATTGAGCGTTCGGAAGCGACGCTTTATTGCACCGCTTTATTCTTTGCCCCCGACGGGAGATTGATAGGCAAGCATCGCAAATTGATGCCGACAGCGACTGAACGGCTGGTATGGGGGCAAGGTGACGGTTCCACCATAGAAATTATGGATACGGCTATCGGGAAATTGGGCGCTGCTATCTGCTGGGAAAATTATATGCCTGCTCTGCGTCAGGTGATGTATGCGGGTGGTGTCAATATTTGGTGTGCGCCAACAGTCGATCAGCGTGAGATATGGCAGATATCTATGCGCCATATTGCTTATGAAGGTCGATTATTTGTTTTGAGTGCCTGCCAATATATGACGCGAGCCGATGCGCCCACAGACTATGATTGCATACAGGGCGATAACCCTGAAACAGAACTGATTGCGGGCGGAAGCGTCATCATCGATCCAATGGGCAATATTTTGGCGGGCCCACTCTATGGTCAAGAAGGTATTTTGGTAGCTGATATTGATTTATCAGACACGATCAAGGCGCGTTATGATTTGGATGTATCAGGTCATTACGGGCGACCTGATATTTTTGAAATCAAGGTCGATCGCCAACCACATCAAGTCATTACAGATCAATTTTCACGCGATCAGGCAACAGCGAAGAAGCCTGTCTCCGACAAAGAGATATCTCCATTAGATTAAGAATGAAGCGGTTTTCGTTTTTATGGCGATATTATAGCGATGATGCCGCCGTAAAGGCAGTCAAATAAAGTAAGGACAATTTAAAAAATAAAGGAGGCTATTTTTAGGTATTTATAGAGGGATAAAATGGCGCGGGAATAATCCGACATTAGCCATTTATTTTTTAGGAGGATTTAGTTTTAAGGATGGTAGCGGAGGAGGGACTTGAACCCCCGACACGCGGATTATGATTCCGCTGCTCTAACCAGCTGAGCTACTCCGCCATTCATTTTGCGTCGCAAAATTTATTAGCTGACGAGGCGTGCGTATAAGAGAGATACGGGTATTTGGTCAACTGTTTTTTTCGGTATTTTGTTATTTCTGTTTGTTTTTTTTACGTTAAATCGAGTTTGGGATTATTGGTGCGAGAAGGAGGGCTTACCCCTGCCCGTTTTTTGGCCAAAAGCTGATTTTGGCTATGCGAGCCAAAAGACCCTATATTTTTTTAAAAGTATTTTGAGACAAGCAAGACTATCTGACAGCTTCAAAAAGGCCGCATGAGGCATGATGGACGAAATTATACCGTCTGAATCAGGATTTTGATTGCCTTTTCCAAAGGATAACCTGTCACATTTTCAATAAAAGATTGTCTTGAAGGCGATAGACGAAAATTCTTTCGGAAAGAAACCCTAGTCTCCTAGTCTCGGTTTTTGAATGCTGCGCATCATGAGAGTCTATTGAAAAATTCGGTTAGTGGCCGTGTTATAAAGACGCCTCGTATAATTTCTTATTCGAGGCGTCCTATATTCTAATGTTGGTTACCATGATAAGTGCAAGAAAAATCAAGGTATTTTACTGTTTATATACACTATAACACCGGTTATCAGTG
>NZ_JAIWON010000164.1 GCF_020216885.1 Zymomonas sp.
ATATTTCAACCGCGGTTTCTCTTGTCGTTGCAGCCACCCATATTCCAGTAGCCAAACATGGGAACAGAGCCTCTTCCAGTATGGCAGGCGCTGCTGATACATTGGAAGCCTTGGGTATCAAAATAGACCTTACTCCCAAGCAGGCAGAACTCTGCCTGAAAGAAACCGGCATCACCTTTCTGTTTGCGCCGACCTATCATCCGGCCTTGGTTGAGCTTGCTCCTTTGCGTCGCAAAATAGGCCAGCCTACTATTTTCAATCTGATCGGGCCCCTTGCCAATCCGGCACAAGTCAACCGTCAACTTATAGGCTTGGCTTCGCCGCGCTATTTCGATGCCTATAGCGAAGCGATTAGCCTTCTTGGTCTGGATACCGTTTTGCTGGTTTCCGGCGACGATCCCTTGGACGAGGTCTCGATCAGTAAAAGCAGCACTGTTTTGATGATCCGCAAGAATGAAAATCCCAACAGTGGATTACCATCGGGTCGGATACGGATAAAGCCTGCCGATGTTAATCTTGATACGCACCCGATCAGCAATATTCGGGGCGGTAATGCAGACTATAACGCCCAAGCCTTATTGGATCTCTTGGCAGGTAAAGCCTCTGCCTATCGCGATGCCGTTCTAATCAATGCCGCAGGGGCGCTTATTGTGGCTGAAAAATGCTGGGATTGGGATGACGGTGTTAATGTCGCCTCAAACGTCATAGATAGTGGACGTGCCAGTCAAGTTTTCGAGGCATGGAAGAAATTTTCCCAAAATCTTCGCTAAAATAGCCGCTAACGAATGGGGCAAAAGAACGACTCATCTATTGACAGTTAGATGGATGTTTCCTACACGTTCTATATCTGTTCCAACAGAATCATGAAGCCTGTCTTATAAAAGATGAGGAAACACGCCCCTTCGTTAGCGGGCCTTTGACGGAAGATTGCGGCTATGCTGACGCGCAAGCAACATGATTTGCTTCTTTTTATCCACAACCGGCTCAGCGTATCAGGTATTTCACCTTCTTTTGAAGAAATGAAACTCGCCCTTGATCTCAAATCGAAATCAGGGGTTCACCGCCTTATCAAGGCGCTGGAAGAGCGAGGCTTTATCCGCCGATTACCTAATCGCGCACGGGCATTGGAAGTGATCCGTTTGCCAAAAGACAAAACGGAAATTCAAAAAAAAATTTCTCGGGATTATACGCCCCCGAAAGCGGATAATGATGTTATCGAAATCCCGCTTCATGGCAGAATTGCTGCCGGTTTGCCGATAGAAGCTCTGGAAGGCCAATCCCATCTGGCTGTCCCTCCAAGCTATCTTGGAAACGGCGCACATTACGCCCTAGAGGTCGCCGGAGATTCGATGGTCGATGCTGGTATTTTTGACGGCGATTATATTATCGTTCGCCAAACCGATGAGGCACATGAAGGCGAAATCGTGGTTGCTTTGATTGATAACAGCGATGCAACTTTAAAATATTTCCACCGTGAAGGGCGAATGGTTCGACTGGATCCTGCCAATCGAGCCTATGCACCGATGCGTTATGATGCCAGTAGAATTGGTATCCAAGGTCGGTTAGTAGGCTTATTACGGCGCTATTAAGTAAATCTTTTTAATAGCGGTTTTTGACAACCGCTATCAAAAATTTTGTTCTCTATTCTACATCTTCGACTTCAACGGTCTCACCGGTAATCCGTTGCGCCAAAGCCGCTGCGATAAAGGCATCCAAATTACCATCTAGTACATCAGCCGGAGCCGTCGAGGTAATGCCGGTTCGTAAATCTTTTACCAGCTGATAAGGTTGCAAGACATAAGAACGGATCTGATGCCCCCATCCGATTTCGCTCTTGGCGGCATAGCCGGCACTGGCTTCGGCTTCACGAATTTGTAATTCGCGCTCATAAAGACGCGCTTTCAACTGCTTCATCGCTTCGGCACGGTTCTTATGCTGGGAACGCTGGTTCTGGCAAGCAACCACAATGCCTGTCGGCATATGGGTAATACGAACGGCAGAATCCGTCGTGTTCACATGCTGACCACCGGCACCCGATGAACGATAGGTATCAATTTTTAAATCTTTATCTAAAACTTCGATATCAATATCGTCATCTACCACGGGATAGACAGCAACAGAAGCAAAGCTGGTGTGACGACGTGCGTTACTGTCAAAAGGTGAAATCCGAACCAGACGATGCACCCCGTTTTCGGTCTTGGCATAGCCATAGGCACTTTCGCCTTTAACCAATAGGGTTGCCGATTTAATACCGGCCTGTTCTCCGGCATGGTAGTCAACCAATTCGACCTTGAAGCCTTGGCGTTCAGCCCAGCGCTGATACATCCGGCTAAGCATTTCAGCCCAATCTTGACTTTCGGTGCCGCCAGCTCCGGCATTGACTTCAATATAGGTATCATTGCCATCGGCTTCACCAGACAGCAAAGCCTTGACTTTGTCACGATCAGCGCGCTCGGCAAGGGCTTCCAGTGCAGAAATGGCATCCTGCACCATTTCCTCTTCACCTTCTGCCTCGGCCATTTCGATCAGCTCGATATTTTCCTGAAGCTCTGTCGCAATAGCACGCGTAGCCGCAATGGACTCATCCAAGCGTCCTCTTTCGCGCATCACTTCTTGCGCCGCGCGGGCATCATCCCAAAGACTGGGGTCTTCGACGCGGGCGTTCAGTTCATCCAGCCGCCGCAAGGCTCTATCCCAGTCGAGGAAGCGCCTAAGGAGCGCCAAAGATTCTTGAATATGGTCGACATGGGCTTGCGCTTCGGCGCGCATAGTCATCCCTTTCTGAATGAGAAAACAGCCTATCAAACAAGGCCGATCAAAATATACTCTTTGGATCAGACGATAAAAACTGACCAGCTAGGCTTCTAATAGATTTAACCTCACTTCTGCAAGCTACTGCGATCATTTGGATGCGGAAGATTAACAGGCGGAGCCACCGGAGACGCTTTTACAGCCTCGCTTTTATGACTATCATCAGTCGTATTATTGGAAATAGGCGTAACGGCTGCTGCAACGACCGCAGGTCGATAGAAACTCCGACGCGGCTCATTATCCGGTTTAAAGGCCTCCCATATAATTGGACTCATCGGATCAGCAGGATTGACGGGCGCAGAACCATAGATCCGCAAACCTGAATAGCGATCTATTTTTACCATATGAATATCGGGTGCTACTGGAAAAGGTTTCACAGGCATATCTGTCATACTGCGCTGGGCAAATTGTTTAAAAATCGGGGCAGCCACCGTCCCCCCTTGGGCGCTATGTCCCATCGAACGGGGACGATCATAACCGACATAAAGCCCTGCGACCAAATCCGCCGACCCGCCGACAAACCAGACATTGGTAGGTCCTGTCGAGGTGCCAGTCTTACCAAACATGGGACGGCCTAAATCACGCAAAATCGCAGCGGTTCCTCGTTGAACAACCCCTTCTAAAATATGCAGCATCTGATAAGCGGTCATCGCATTGATCGCCTGCCCATTGGTATGATGCGGCCTCGGCATGGGTTGACCATCCCATTCCAGCATATTGCATCCGCTGCATATCCGGTCATCCGATTTATAAATAACTTTGCCATTCCGATCTTGGACGTAATCAATCAAACTCGGATGCAAACGCCGCCCTTGGTTGGCTAGCATTGAATAACCATTCGTTAGGCGCATAACAGTGGTATTACCCGCCCCCAAAGCAATGCCCAATACCGGTGGATAGGGATGTCCAGGCGGATTGATCTCAGCCTTTTCGGCCATTTTGACGACATGCGCCATTCCTGTCTGGGCGGCGGCTCTCACCGTCATCAAATTTCGGGATTGCTCAACGCCCCAACGCATTGTCTGGGGGCCCGAATAGCCACCGGAAAAATTACGGAAACATTTCATACCCAAACGGGCAGACTGATAGACACAGAAAGGGCCATCAACAATAATAGAGGCCGGTGTCATACCATGATCCAAAGCCGCCGAATAAACAAAAGGCTTAAAGGTTGATCCCGGCTGCCTCTCGGCTTGGGTGGCACGATTAAAATCACCGTTCCGGTAGTCAAATCCTCCCTGCATTGCCATTACTCGGCCTGTATGCGGGTCTTCTACCACCATACCGCCGGAAACAGATGGAAGGCTACGTAATATCCAAAAATTGTCGATTTTCTTGACGATAATAATATCGCCTTCATGCAAAAATCGCCATGCCGAGGTTTCAGTATCATGGCGTGGCATCGCTGCCCCCCATGGATAAAGATAATCTTCCTGACCATCTTCAAACCCGATTTTAGCGCGACCATTTTCTTTTTCTAGGATGACCGCGGCATACCAATCTGCATAGCCTGTGCCGATATTGGCAGCTATCAGCCGTTCTTGCCATCCCTCGCTGGGATCAATACCCCCGACGCGCCCATTCCAACCGTGATCCCGTTCAAAACGAACAAAGCCATCCCGCAAAGCGGTTTCGGCAGATTCCTGAAGCGCAGGATCAAAAGATGTCCGAACCCATAACCCACCGGAATAAACGTTATTCTCGCCATCTTTGGCACTTTCGCCAAAACGGTTCACTAATTCCCGCCGAACTTCTTCAAGAAAATAGCCACCTTTGACAGGGGCTTTGGCGGTAATATGCGGCTTAATAACGCCCAATGGCGTTTGGCTAGCCTCGCTATATTGAAAAGGGGTAATATAGCCATTCAACATCATCTGATGCAGGACATAAGCACGCCGTCCCAAAGCGCGCTCCCTATAGCGTTCAGGCGTATAATTGGACGGTGCCTTCGGCAGAATCGCTAAAAAAGCCGCTTCCGATAAAGACAGATCTTTCACCGTTTTCCCGAAATAGGCTTTAGCAGCGGCACTGACACCATAGGCATTCCGCCCTAAAAAAATCTGGTTGAGATAGATTTCTAAAATCTGACGCTTTGTTAACAGATGCTCGATTTGGAAAGCCAAAATAGCTTCTTTGACTTTGCGGGTCGGGGAATATTCATCCCCTACCAGTAAATTCTTGGCTACTTGCTGGGTAATCGTCGAGCCGCCATGAGCGCGTTCTCCACTGCCCATTTTGGTAAAATATTCATACACAGCTTTTAGGAAGGCCGCGCCATTGATCCCGTGATGGGAAAAGAAGGATTTATCTTCTGCCGATAAAAAAGCCTGAATAACCACAGGCGGGAAATCTTCATAATTCAACTTTTCACGATGTTCGCGAACAAAATGACCAAAGGGCATCCCATTGCCATCGCGCACAACCGCAGGCATCGGCAAATGATAATCAGCCAGCATTTCAACCGATGGTAAATCTCGGATAAAATACCGCCAGAACAGAAAGCCAGAAAAAGAGCAGCCGACAATCAAGAACAGAAAGAAAGATCGTAAAATCTTTCCATGCCAAAATCGTTTAACAGACATTTTTTTCTGTATTTTCTGTTTTTTTCGCTGCGATGTTGTCCCCCTTATTTTCAAGGGATCAGACATTGTTAAATTTCCAATAGCGGAAAATATTCCGGTCTATTTTTGAAGAGAGATAGAAATCATATCTTTGCCAGAAAGAAGCAAAAACCTTTTTCAACAAAAGATGATATGGGACATCTTTTTCTTTGTTGTTATCGGTATCTGCCATATCCGTCCATTTACCTTATTTGGAAATTATTTATAAAAAAACTATTTTTTAGACCATATCTGATATTTATCTTTTTATTTTTCTTGTAACGATTTTTTCTTTCGACCTATCCGGTTTCAAATCAGAAATTTCTGCCAACCGCGCCAATCGTCGGGCAAAA
>NZ_JAIWON010000165.1 GCF_020216885.1 Zymomonas sp.
CAGGAATGTCCTGCATATCGTCAGTGATAAGACCATGGCGATCAACCATATACACTTGACCGCGCGCAGTAGCTTCATCTAGTCCTTCAGCCACCATAGCAGAGACAATTTGTTCTGCGATACCGCAACCAGCGGAACCGGCACCAAGGAAAACGATACGCTGATCTCTGATAGAGGTTTTGCGCGTTTTACAAGCAGAATAAAGGGTGGCTAAAGCGACCGCAGAAGTTCCCTGAATATCGTCATTGAAACAGCAATATTGATCGCGATATTTTTCCAGCAATGGCAAAGCATTTTTTTGGGCAAAATCTTCAAAATGCAAGAACACATCAGGCCATTTTTGCATCACAGCCTGAACAAACTGATCAACAAAGCTGTAATATTCATCGCCTGTTATCCGTTTATGATGCCATCCCATATAAAGCGGATCATTCAGAAGATTTTCATTATTCGTGCCGACATCAAGAACAATCGGTAAGACCGTCGAAGGGTCAATGCCTCCACAAGCTGTATAGAGTGCCAATTTCCCAATAGGGATTCCCATACCCCCGACCCCAAGGTCGCCTAACCCCAAGATACGTTCGCCATCGGTGACAACAATAATTTTTATATTTTCCTGTTCCGTCTGTTTCAGGATATCGCCAATTTTATCGCGATCAGGATAAGCGATAAATAAACCACGGCTTTTACGGAAAAGATGAGAATAATTCTGGCACGCGCTGCCTACTGTCGGTGTATAAAGAATAGGCATCATATCGGCGATATGATCGGCAACAAGATGAAAGAAAAGCGTTTCATTCTCATCCTGAAGTGCGCGCAAAAAGATATAGCGATCTAAATCTGTTTTTTGTTCTTTATACTGTTGGTAACAGCGTTCGGCTTGAATATTGATGCTTTCGATTTGGGCTGGAACCAAGCCTTCTAATTGAAAAGCCTTTCTCTCTTCGGCAGAGAAAGCGCTGCCTTTATTTAAAAGAGGATTCCGAAGTAAGGTAACACGACTTTCTTTTACCGGAATAGCCGGTTGCGATTGATAGCTCATAAAAGTCTCCGCCATCATAATATAATAAAAATATTTATAGTTGTTATTTAATAACCATAAATTTCATTTTAGCTTCGGCTGTATAAACATGATCAAGATTGAGAAACAAAACGAATTGTCCGCACGCCTTCAATCCGAAGAATTTGTTATAGATTTTTAATGGCGCAATAAACGGCGCGCCTGCGCGCGGGCTTCGTCGGTTACCTCTGCCCCTGAAAGCATACGCGCTATTTCCTCTCGCCTTTCGTCAAAAGTGAGCGCCTTGACTTCTGTCCGAGTAGCAAAAGTCTTTTTAGTAGAAGATTGAGGATGATGTTTTTGGATAAGCCAATGCTGGGCAGCGCGCGCTGCAACTTGAGGGCTGTGCGTAATAACAAGTAATTGTGATTTTTCAGATAATCTTGCCAAGCGTTCGCCGATGGCACTGGCAACAGCGCCCCCAACGCCTTGGTCAATTTCATCAAAAATAATAGTTTCAGTCCCCTCAGCCCCCGCTAGAACCACTTTCAATGCCAGCATAAATCGCGAGAGTTCCCCTCCGCTGGCTATTTTCATCAAAGGCGCAAAATCGGCTCCCGGATTTGTCGAAATCGTAAATTCAACGCGGTCACATCCTTCACTGCCCCATTGTGAAGCCTCTAATTTTTCAATTTTGGTTTGGAACCGTGCCGCTTCCATTTTTAAGGGCGGCAATTCAGCCATAACCGCTTTATCAAAATTTTCGGCTGTTTTTCGGCGAGATTGGTGTAGCTTTTCTGCCGCCTGCTGATAATTCTGTCGCGCTGATTTATTTTCAGCCTGTAACAGAGCGATACCCTGTTCACCAGATTCTATCTGTTCCAGTTTACCTTGAAGCTCTTTTGCAAAATTGGGTAGTTCATCCGGTGCAACCCGATGTTTACGCGCCAAGGCACGTAGTTCAAACAGACGGGCTTCGATAGCATCCAATTTGATCGGATCGTTATCAAGCATCATCGCGGCGTGGCCTAGCCTTTCGCTGGCATCGCCTGCTTCATTCAGAGCTTTATCCAAAGATTCAAGAGCTTCCGCCAGAGCAGGATATTCAAAAGAAATCCGCCCAAGACGCCTTCCAGCCTGTCGCAAGAGCGAAAGCGCGCCATCAGTGCCATCAATCCACTGACCAATGGCTTCCATATCTTCAGCGAGTCTTGCCCCTTTTTGAAGCATTTTGCGTTCATCAGCGAGAGAGGCTTCCTCCCCATCCTGTGGAGCGAAGGCCGTCAATTCCTGAACGGCATCTTCAAGCCATTCTTTGTCCTGCTCCCGCTCTTCTTTTAAAAGCAAGGCTTGCTTGAGGGCTTTTTCTGTTTCCTGCCAGTAAGCATAAGCCTTGGATACGGGAGAGGTATCAATATGGCCAAAATTATCGAGTAACAGACGATGGCTACGCGGATTAAGAAGTCCCCTTTCATCATGCTGCCCATGGATTTCGATAAGATAACTGGAAACTTCTTTGAGCAGAGAAACCGAAATAGGCTGATCATTCAGTAATGCCCGACTGCCGCCGTCAGCCTTGACGATTCTTTTGACAATCAGCGCCTCGCCCTCCTCAACCGTCAAAGCATTTTGCTGTAAATAGCGATAGAGAGCATGATCCGGTGGCAATGTAAAACAGGCGGTTACGATGCCTTGCTTGGAATCCGGTCGGACAAGGCCGCTATCAGCCCTTGCGCCAAGAGCTAGCCCCAAGGCATCAAGAAGGATTGATTTTCCAGCCCCTGTCTCTCCGGTAAGGACACCTAGTCCTTCGGAAAAATCAAGGTCGAGTGCATCAATCAGCACGATATCACGGATGCTAAGCGAAATAAGCATAACGTCTTTATCTAAAGTATTTCTGTTTCGAATCCATCTGAAACAGAAAATTTTATCAAGAGCGTGGTTTTAGCCTTGGAGCTTGACCACTTTGCTGACGAGCCTGAATAATGCTGAGATAATTATCTGCCAAAATTTGGTTTACATTATCCCAACCGTAACACTCACTCCTTTTATAGCCATTGTAGCCCGCTTCTTTGCGAAGTTCTTTATTCTCGCAATAGCTTTGCAACGCATCGGCGAAATCCTTGATAGCCCCCGGCCGAATAAGACGCCCCATTGAAGGGTCATCAATAAGGCTTTCACTGCCTGTGGCTTGTGCAGCGACAACGGCTCTGCCGGTTGCCATCGCCTCAAGTGTTACATTCCCAAAAGTTTCAGTGACAGAGGGATTAAACAGAATATCTGTTGAGGCGACGGCGCGTGCCAAGGATTCCCCTGTTTGGAATCCGGCGAAAATAGCTTGTGGCAAGCGGCGGCTAAACCATCCTCTGGCAGGACCTTCTCCGATCACAAGCACTTTATGCGGAATTTTACGACGCACCAATTCATCAATAGTGTCAGAAAAAACGTCTAACCCTTTTTCCATGACCAGTCGCCCAACAAAACCGATCACGACCTCATCTTCCTTTATGCCGAATTCATGACGTAAATGGATATCGCGCGCTTCAGGTCTGAATAAATTCCGATCAACCCCTCGCGACCAAATTCTTACGTCATAGCTCATCCGCTGTTCCCGAAGGAGTTGAGCCATAGATTCTGAGGGTGCAAAAATAGCATCACACCGCCGGTAAAGCCTTCTTAAAATAGCTTCTATAACAGGCTCTAGAAAAGGCATGCCATAATAACGGGGATAGGTTTCAAAACGGGTATGGACAGAAGCAACAACCGGTAGATTAGATTTACGTGCCAAAGAGACCGCGCGATGGCCTAGATACTCAGGACTAGCGATATGAAAGATATTGGGGTCAAATCTTTTGATATCGCGACGGACACGAGAAGGAAGAGCAATCGGGATACAATATTCGCTTCGCCCTGGGAAAGGCACCGCTGGAACGCTGATAACTTCACCGATGGCAGGAAAGGCGGGCGTTTCACTTTGGGGAGAATAAATTCGGATGGAAGCGCCTTGCTTCATTAAATAACTGACTAGTCGGTTAAGAGCTTGATTAGCTCCATCTCGAACATAGTTATAATTACCTGTGAACAGGGCAAGACGAAGGTGGCGAATATCCATAAATTTCTTTAAAATAACACACTAAAAAGCGTTTTTAAAAATTCATATGAGACAGCTATCCCATATAAAGGCTTTCATTTTTAGAAAATCATTTTTGATTGAAAGACGTTATAAATGATTTTTTATTCAAATAGATATCAATGTTTAGATTTCTGTGTTTTTTCTTTTTCTGGAGTATCAGAAAAATGACAGGTCGGAAGGTTTAACGACTGAGTATCCTTGCATTGTCGTATCTGGGCAGAACCATCAGGCCCCAGAAATACAGCAAAATCCTGAAAATCAGTTTTGTCATTTTGGCAACGAACGCTCCACATCGCTAAATTATCATAGCCTTCTTTATTGGGTGAAGCGGAAGCCACCCTCCGGCAGAAATAGCCGGAATCATTTAAAGCGCCCCTTAGAACCGCAAAGCGTTGCATTTCAGGTAGTTGTTGTAATCTTTGACTATAGGCCAAGGAGGCAGCAACGGGCACCGCTTGCGCTGCTTCAAAAGAAGGCAAGCCAAGCAATAAAGCCATGCCGAGTGGTAATATAATTTTTATAAAATTTTTCCCTGACATGGCTTATCCTTTTCCCATCAATTTTACTGACGATATTTCTGGATCGCCTGCGATAAGGCAGCATAGAGCTTACCAATATCAGAAGACATCAAAGTGACACTGAGCGCTGTGCCGTCACGACTATTGACCACTCGTCTGAGCATAGACTCAAAATCATGAATGTAATAATTCACATGCTCACGAAAATCTGTATTTTTTTCGTATTCCCTCTGTATCGCCCTTAACTCGTTATTATCGAGCAGGCGGACAGCTTTGCGTGAGAATACCCCGCGATCTCCCTTCAGATAGGACAGCCATGCCGTATCTGAAACATCTGACGACAGGAGGCGGGTGATATCAATAGTTTTTGACCGTAAGGCATCAATTAACCATGCGACATGACGGGTAAAATTACCTTCGTCATGATTTTCGATTTCTTCCTTGGCTTCATTGATGCGCTTTTCGATGCCCGCTGTAATATTGGTAATGGTCAGCATTTGTTGCATCAGTCTTTCAGTTGCTTTGCGGGTCGATTCTACGCTTTTTTCAGCAACCACATCGATTGAAGATAGCCCCGATTTTACTTTTTCAACCAATGTATGATCAAGCGCCTCGGTAACTTGCTGTTGTAGCATCTTACTAAAATCAGCACCAAGAGAAGCCATTAGGGCTTTTTCTTCTTCTCTCGTATCTGTCACCAGTTTCTGAATATTTTCGATTTCAGATTTAAGAACAGGCGTTGCCTTGGTTACCAAACCATGATTTTGTGTCTGAATATTCGCGATTAAATCACTTAGCTGACCTAATTTCTGCACAAATCCGCTTAATTGCGTATTGGCTGATTCAATAATCTGATCAAAAGACTGCTGATATTGATCATAATTTTTTTGAATTTCTTCTATAAATTCACGGATTTTATTCTGGCGCTCATCGAGGCCTCTATCTGTATCATCGATCAATTCAGATAATTTGTCTTTTTGGTTCAGCAGATGTTGTCCTGCCTGATCAAATTTTTCAGCCACATTAGCCGCTTGGGCTTCGATTGTAACAATCTTTGGAGCCAATAAATCGGCAGCCTT
>NZ_JAIWON010000166.1 GCF_020216885.1 Zymomonas sp.
ATCAAAAGCCATACATTGTCTCGGCTAGATGAATATCTGCTGGAATTTGAAAAGAACGCCACCGCCAACGGGGTGCATGTCCATTGGGCATTGGATGCCGAAGAACATAACAAAATCGTCCTAGACATTCTGAATAGCCATCAAGCCAAACGCTTCATCAAAAGCAAATCCATGCTGACCGAAGAATGTGGTCTGCGGGATTATCTCAAAAAAGCGGATATCGAAGTTGTTGAGACTGATCTTGGCGAACGGATTCAACAGCTCGATAACGAAGATCCAAGCCATGTTGTTGTTCCGGCAGTGCATAAACTCTGCGAAGATGTCGCACAGGTCTTTCACAAAAGCTATGGCTCGGATGAACACAATGCCGATGCCCATTATCTCGCTGAATGCCAAAGGGAAGCGACACGCCCGCTCATCCTCTCGGCAGATGCAGGCATGACCGGTTGCAACTATGCGGTCGCTGAAACAGGCAGCATTGTGGTTTGCACCAATGAAGGCAACGCCGATCTTTCGGCGAATGTCCCGCCAATACATATCGCTTCTGTCGGGATTGAAAAGGTAATCCCCCGCCTTGAAGATGTGCCGGTTTTTGTCCGGCTGTTATCACGCAGTGCTTTGGGATCACCGATTACGCAATATACCTCACATTTCCGCGCGCCGAGAAAAGGCGGCGAAATGCATATTATTCTTGTTGATAATGGCCGTTCGGAAAGACTGAAAAACGAAACATTCCGCCATTCACTGAAATGTATTCGCTGCGGCGCTTGCATGAATACCTGTCCGGTTTTCCGCCGCTCTGGAGGTCTCAGCTATGGGGCTACCTATGCAGGGCCCATTGGCCTAATTATCGACCCGACCTATAATGTGCATAAATATAGCCGCCTGCCTTTTTCTTCGACCTTGAATGGCAGCTGCGCCAATGTCTGTCCGGTCAAAATCAATATTCATGAACAGATTGCCTCTTGGCGGCAATTTATTTCAGAAAATCACGAATTGCCTTTTGTAAAAAAGGCCATGATGAAATCAGCTGGAGCCTTACTCTCCAGTCCAAAACTCTATCGCAAAGCCCTACCGATTACGAACAGCATCCTTAGGCATTTGCCGCATTTTGCGATTTATAACCGCTTGAACCGTTGGACAACCGGACGGGAAATGCCGGAGGTAAAACGCGAAACCTTCTATCAGTGGTATCAGAAAAACAGAGGGAAAAAAGCATGACCAGCCGTCAACGCATTCTCGACAACATCGCGATTGCCCGCCATGATGCTGAACATCCTCTACCCAAAGTGCCGCTTTTCGATGATAAAGCGGCGACAACCGATCTGATCAGTCAATTCACCCAAGCGGTCATCAATATGGGCGGCGAGGTCGCCGCAGTCGAAGGGCAAACATTGGCAGAATTAGTTGATGAAAAGACTAAAGACGCAAAAATCATCTGCTCCCATGTCGAAGAGATAAAGGGCAATTTCCCGTTAACCCCCGACACGCAACCGACAGATTTGAAAGATGTTGACTTCGGCATTGTCCGAGCCTCTTTCGCGGTCGCAGAAACGGGTTCTCTTTGCCTGACAGACAGCAATTTTGGCATCAATACATTGGGCTATCTACCGCAACATCTAATTGTTTTGGTCGATCCGGCTGATATCCTGTTCAACCTGCATAATGCCTATCAACGGCCAGAATGGCGCGAACATGGCTATGCTGTTTTCCACACAGGGCCTTCCGCCACGGCCGATATTGAAGGCATTCTTATTCACGGCGCACAAGGTGTCCGCTCACTTTTGGTCATTTTGCAGCCGCGCCAAGCGTAATTTCTTATCCGTCTCTCTTCCCAGATTAGAGACGGGTAAAATCAATTTTTCTAACCAGATCAAAAGGCGGAAAAAATCTTTATCCCCGTAAGCTGAAAGGCTTTAACCTCAAAAAAATACCCTATCAAAAGAAGGCCTTTCAACCCAAAAGGCTTTCCTTTGATAGGACATTAAAACAGGGCGAAAGATACCCCGTCATTCAGGCTATATGGAGATAGGCTTCAATCAAACCATCCTAAAAAAGCTGAATTTATCCTGCTCTTTTTAACACCCAATCAACATTACATCCTCCGGCAGGGGTTAAACCGGATATCGTAATCTGATTAGTCAAACGCGGCCAACCTGTCGGGTCAATCCAGATACTGGGTTCGCAACCCAACTTCCCGCCACGGCAACGGAATTGCCACAAGGCACCCCGTTCAATCCGCAACAAAGCCCCCATACCATCAGCCGTATTAGTCACCTCTACCCAAGGGGCGAGATGGAAACGCAGGATAAAGGGCATTTCGCTGGCTCTTCTTCGCCCCGCAGGCAACAGAATATCCTCACCCCGTAATTCCCAACCATTGGCTGATAAGGCCAACTTCCGGCGATGAATAAAACCGAAACGCCGCATATAGCCGTCATGACTAGCTTCTAACAGACTACCATTTTGACCTTCATGGCGATCCAGCTCGACTTCACTGACACCTCGCCCCAGACTGCCATCTTCCATCAAAGCGGTCGAATTGCTGTCTTTCAGGACAAGGGTTGAATGGGCGGCAGTTGCTCGCAATAACTGGCTTAATTCCGGCGGCAAGGCTTCGCTATTATCGCCTTGGTCAAGATCACTTCCCAAAACGCCGCCGCAATTGACAATCAAGCGGTCTGCCCCATCCGACATTTCAAAAGCCAAGGTCGAGGCCGAAGCCAATCCCGCACGATGAATAACCGGCGGGGGCGCTGTATCAATTACCAAAGTCGTCTGACCATGGCTTAAGCGTTGATAGCCCCATTCACCGGCACGACTTAACGGACGGCTACGGATACCGGCAGCATAGATAGCGGCATCGACCCGCTTTTTATCAACCGGAACACCCCCTTGGAAACTGGCAAGCCCGCCATCCCCCAAGGTCACACCCAATAAAGCCCTGACGGCACGTGCCATCATACGGGTAATCATGGTATTGGGCTGCATATCGCGGGAATGATACACGGCCAACAACATCGCACTATATTCAACCAACTCAAGCTGGTCATAGGGGGTGCGGCTGATGATACCACCATCTTCAAAAAGGCAACGGTTCAAAGCCTTTAACAACCCTTGCTCATGCCGCTGTAGAAAGGTTTTTTCATCCGGCAATAACAAGGTGGCCGCCACCAATCCCATCCATGAAATGGCACGGTTAAGGCCATTTGGCATTTTATCAGCACTGCGGGACAGATGTCGTCCCCCACGGGCAAGGCTGTTTAATAATTTCGAGCGATAAACCAGATCGGTCGAAGATAAAATAAGTGGCGCATAAGCGCCCCAAAATAAAATCCTACGCCCCCAAATATCGGGTTGCCATGCTTTATCATCAATTTCATCAGCATGGACTTCAAGCCAATTGCGGGTCAGTTTTTCCGCAATTTTGGCAACTTCCTGACGGTTGCCCGCTTCTGCCAAATCGCGCAGCCAGATAAAGCTATGCAAATAATCTGTAAATTCAGGCGACACGCCTGTGACAGGAAAGAGAGGATGATCCAGCTTAACTTTTTCATGGAAAAAGCGGATTTCTCCATGACGGATAGCCTTACCGGCCTCGGCATTACCAGAAAAAGGATCGCGTGGCACAGCCATCAACCGCAAAGGCGGCCGTCCCCGCAAACGCAGGGCATAGAAAGGGGTGTGCCATGACAAGCGGCTCAAACGGTTAACAATCCGTTCGGTTAAAGAAGGCTGCTTGTCACTATTGACACGGATCAACCATTTACCGGGTTTCGGCTCGCCGGAGTTTTCATCTCCGTTAAGATCGGGATCTCCCTTTTCTCTCATGATTTACGCAATATCCTGATATTATCGGTGTAACATGTTGCGCCGCCTTTAAAGCTGGCCGTTCCCGCGACCAAAACATCGGCACCGGCTTCGACGGCAAGCGGTGCAGTCGTGGCATCAATTCCGCCATCCACTTCCAAGCGAATATCCCGCCCAGAGGCTGTAATTCTTTGACGGATATCTTTAATCTTTTCTAATTGGGTTTTGATAAATTTTTGGCCGCCAAAACCGGGGTTAACGCTCATCACCATAATCAGATCAAGATCATCCATCAGATAATCAAGCCAGCTTAAAGGCGTTGCCGGATTAAAGACCAGACCCGCTTTTTTGCCTAATGATTTGATATGCTGAATAGTGCGATGGGGATGCGCGCCCGCTTCGGGATGGAAACTGATAATATCGGCACCCGCGTCGGAAAAAGCCTCAATATATTGATCGACAGGCGCAATCATCAAATGAACATCAAAAGGCTTTTGGCTATAGGGACGCAAAGCCTTCACAACCATGGAGCCTATGGTGATATTCGGCACGAAATGGCCATCCATCACATCAATATGGATCCAATCAGCACCGGCCTGATCTATCGCCGCGACTTCATCTCCCAAATGGGCAAAATCCGCCGAAAGGATAGAAGGCGCAATCAGGGGTAATTTACTCATAAAATATAGCCAGACAGAATATAGAGACAAAAACTTTTAAGGCCGCCTTCTGGGACAAAAGCGACCTTAAGTCTTTACCGTATCTTGAAATGACGAACCAGTAGGCTTCAGACTATTATAAATCCATTTGGAAAAAATAGCCTGAATTCAATCATTTTGCTTCTTTTTCGTCATACCGTGTAAAATACGCTATAAAAAAGCCGTCATTTCCGCCTTTTTCGGCCAGATTTTCTGGCAAAATCCGAAGCCACCCTTCTTTGGAAGGGGACAAACCGGCAGGCAGGCTCTCTTTTTTCAAAGAATCAATCCGGTAATCAGAATGATGCGCTAAAAAGTCGCGAATAACCGCTTCGCCTTCTTCCGGCTCCAAAGAGCAGACAGCATAGACGAGCTTTCCGCCTTTTTTGACCCATTGCGATGCACGGTGAAGCAGCTTTTTCTGCTGTTCGGCCATATCGGTAATGATACGCGAACTAACCCGATACAACACATCAGGATGACGGCGAAAAATCCCGCTAGCGGAACAAGGCGCATCCAGCAAAATCGCATCAACAGCTTCTTTTGGGGTATAATCAGCCAGATCGGCCGTCACCACTTCCGCAGACAAGCCCATGCGTTTCAGATTGTCATGCAATCGGGTCAATCTTTTGGCCGCGATATCGACAGCCGTAACCTGCCACCCTTGTGAGGCTAACTGCATAGTCTTGCCACCGGGAGCCGCGCAAAGATCAAGAATTTTGCGGTTATCGCCTTGGCCTAATAATCGAGCCGCCAACGAGGCAGAAATATCCTGCACCCACCACGCCCCTTCCTGATAGCCTTCTAATTCACCAATCGGGGGATGCCCTTCGGGAAGACGGATATGCCCTTCAAACAAGCTTTTACCGGATAATTTTTCCTGCCAAAGAGCGGTATCTTCAGGATTTTTCAAGGTCCAATCAACCGGCGGCTGTTCTGCCAAAGCCCGACTAGCGGCGGCCAACATCGGCTCACCCCAGGCTTTTTCCCAACGATAGGCGGTTTCATCGGGCAAAGTCGGATATTCCGGCAAAGCCACGCCTTCCCGTCTATCAAGGCTACCGTAAACGCCATGAACCAGACGACGAGGGCCCCCATCTACCAAAGGCAGAACTGTCGCAATCGCCACATG
>NZ_JAIWON010000167.1 GCF_020216885.1 Zymomonas sp.
CCCTAAATAAATAGGTGAAAATTTCTAAACATAAAACAAGAGGAAGTGCAATTCTTAGAGCGATCCCTAGGGGTGCTTTTTTATTTATATCCAATTTATCCTCCCTATATTAAAAACTGTATTTTTTTATTGTGTTGCGCATCTATCCAGCAAAATAATGGGCAACAGATAGATTGCCCCTAGAGCATCAAGAAATTTTGAATTATCGGCCTAATTTCTTGTCAGAAAGATAACTTTACATATTATTTGGTAATAATAATATTTATTATATATCGTTAATGAATACAAATTTTCTTTATTTTTCTTTTTAAGAAAAATAAATGCTGAACAAGGTTATATTCGAAAAGAATCACTCTCTATCCATTCTATAGTAAATAGAGTCACTTTGACCCTATTGAAACATCCGGTGAGTATGAATTGGGCAAGAAAGCGTCTTTTCCTCGATGCGGCTTGGCTAAGGAAATCGGAACTATCTTTAGGTTGATAGCAGGACAAAAAAACGCTGCTCCAAATAATCGGAACAGCGTTTTTTTAGTGGGAAAAAGTTAAAGAAGAAGGCCTCAACACGGCAATGGCTGAGGCTGTCTTCCGATAGGATAGAAGAACAAATGTTCTTTTTATTCCATTTTTCCCCTGCCCTATTTTCCGTTATTACCGACGAGTTCGATCTGGCTACCCAATTCAACCACACGGTTGCTAGGCAGTTTAAAGAACTCTGTCGCACTTTCAGAGTTACGCAGCATCCATGCAAACAGCTTTTCGCGCCAAATGGCCATACTGGTATGGGTGGACGGGATAAGTGTCTGACGAGAGATGAAGAAGCTGGTATCGTCCATTCGGAGCATGGGCCCTGACTGTTCGATTTTATTGAGTGCCAAAGGCACGTCAGGTTCTTCCATAAAGCCGTAACGCACAATCACGCGATAGAAGCCATCTTCAAGGCTGCTCATGCTGGCGCGATAATGCGGATCCACATAAGGCACATCTTCGATTTTCACAGTCAGAAGAATAACTCTTTCGTGAAGAATCTTGTTGTGTTTGAGATTGTGGAGCAGCGCATGAGGCACGCCATCATCTTCTGGCGTAAGGAAAATAGCCGTTCCCGGAATACGGACAGCCGAAGCCGCCGCCGAGCGGATGAACAGCTGGATCGGCATGGCGACCTGCCGCATTCTTTCCGCCATTAAATGGCGACCACGTGACCAAGTCATCAGCATCGTGAAAACAACGAAGCCAACCAAAAGCGGGAACCAACCGCCTTCAGGAATTTTTGTCACGTTGGACAGGAAGAAAGCGCCGTCGATCAAAAGGAAGAAGGAAACCAAAGGAATGGATTGCCATGCCTTCCAATGCCAGACCCGATGTACCAGAACCCCCATCATACAGGAGGTGATAAACATCGTACCGGTCACAGCGATACCGTAAGCATTCGCCAAATTAGTCGAGTTTTTGAACATGGCGATCAAGACCATGACCATAAACATCAAGACCCAATTAACGGACGGAATATAAATCTGTCCGACAGTACTGGCACTGGTATGGTTCACGCGCAAACGCGGAATATAGCCGAGCTGAATTGCCTGTTGCGTAACCGAGAAGGCTCCGGTGATAACCGCCTGACTGGCAATGACCGCTGCAAAGGTTGCAAGAATAATCAACGGCACACGCAAGAAATCCGGTGCCAGAAAATAGAAGGGATTGGCGATGGCTTCATGGTCAGCACTAAGAAGCGCGCATTGGCCAAGATAATTCAGCGTTAAAGCCGGAAAAACAACCCAATACCAACCAAGAGAAATCGGTTGCCGTCCAAAATGCCCCATATCCGCATAAAGCGCCTCGGCACCTGTTACGGAAAGCACAACCGAGCCCAATGCCCAAAAGCCCTGCAACGGATCAGATACAAAGAAATGAATGGCATAATAGGGATTGAGAGCCAGAAGGATAGCTGGGCTACGGGTGATGATATTAAAGGCACCCAAAATGGCCAATGTCGCAAAATAAACCAGCATAATGGGCCCGAAAAGCCGACCTACTGATTCCGTTCCCCTTGCCTGAATACAAAACAGGCCAATGAGAATAACCACGGAAACCGGCGGCACCCAACTGTCAAAAGAGGGTTCGATAACCGTTAGACCTTCGACCGCAGAAAGCACCGACATGGCTGGCGTAATCATGCTGTCGCCGTAGAAAAGCGCCGTAGCAAACACCCCGAGCACAATCAGCCATCGGCTGAGTTTCGGATTGGCTCCGCGGATAATAAGAGATAGCAACGACATACTGCCGCCCTCGCCCTTATTATCGGCCTTCATAATAAACATCACATATTTGACCGTAACGACCAGTCCCATCGTCCAGAAGATGAGGCTGACCAAGCCATATATATGAAAATCATCCACCGGAAGTTGGTGATGACCTTTGAAACATTCTTTCAGTGCATAGAGAGGGCTGGTACCGATATCACCAAAAACAATACCGATTGCCCCTAGCGACAATTTCAATAGATCTTTGTCACTATGACTATGTCCGGGAACCCCATAAGAGGGATCTGAAGATTTGTTGTCCACAGATGATGTCCCCGGGGAAGTATCGTTACTCATAACGATCTCCGTTTTATCGATAAAAAAAAGGTTCTTTGCAAAAAAGAGCTAAAAAATAATATTTCCCGCAAATGAACCGAAAGCAAAAAAGGGATTATGACCCTCTGCTGTTCTTGCAACAATCACGATATGAGCCATTCTGCAAGAAAAATATAATATTGCAGAATAAATTACAGGTGATTTGATGCATAAAGAGATATTTTTTAAGGAAAAATGGGGCGATCGACGGGAATTGAACCCGCAACCTCCGGTACCACAAACCGGCGCTCTAACCAATTGAGCTACGATCGCCATAATATCGAGCCGGACAGCGGAAGAAAACTGATGCATGTCCGTGATGTCCGGCTCAATTAAATTGTGTTTTCACTTTGGTCAAGAGATTTCAAAAGAAAGATGAATAAAAAACAGTATTTTATCGGAATAAGCCTCTTTTTTGACCAAAAGCGATTGGCGAAAGCGCCAAATTATCGCATTAAAACAAGTTCTTCAGCACTGCTGGGATGGAGCGCAACCGTATCGTTAAAGGCCTGTTTTGTTAAGCCTGCCTTGATAGCGACGGCGGCAAGTTGGATAATTTCAGGAGAATCCTGACCAATCAGATGGAGACCCAAGACTTTATCGCTGTCACCATCAACAACCATTTTATAAAGCGCGCGATCAGGGCTGTCGATTAAAGCATTCCGCATCGGGCGGAAATTGGATTTATAGATCTTAATATTTTTATAGCGTTTTTTGGCGTCCTCTTCGGTCAGACCTGCGCTGGCGAGAGGCGGGTGAGAGAAAACCGCTGTCGGAATAGTATCATAATCGACCGAGGCCGCTTTATGACCGAAAACCCGATCCGCAAAGGCTTGTCCTTCCCGAATGGCGACCGGCGTTAACTGCACCCGATCGGTGACATCGCCGACAGCATAAATAGAGGGGCAGCTTGTCCGATTGTCTTCATCAACCAGAATAGCCCCGCGATCATTGCTTTTGACATCGGCCTTGTCCAAGCCGAGATCACGGCTTTTGGCAACGCGTCCGATCGCGAATAAGACAAGATCGCTTTCTATCTGGCTGCCATCTTTGAAATGAGTAGTGAGATTGCCGGATGGGTCTTTGTCGATGCGGGCGATATCGGCATTGAAACGGTAATCAATGCCATGCCCCTGCCCTATCTCAACCAGTCTTGCAGCGATTTCTTTGTCATAGCTGCGTAAAATACGGTCGCCATGCGTGGCTATGGTGGTTTCGACACCAAAGCTATTCAAAATTCCAGCAAATTCATTAGCGATATAGCCACCGCCAACAACCAAAGCGCGTTTGGGCAAGGAAGGCAGCAGAAACATTTCATTGGAAGTGACGGCGTATTCTGCCCCCTGAATGTCGAGTTTGGCCGGTTCTGCCCCCACTGCGACCAGAATATAACGCGCCGTAATTTTTTTACCGCTGGCTAAGCGGATTTGATTCGCGCCTTCGATAACGGCGCGTTCTTTGTAATGGGTAATATGATTATTATCGAGCGTTTGGGTATAGAGGCCTTCAAGCCGCTTCACATCGGATAAAACGACATCACGAAGCGTTGCCCAGTCGAATTCTTTTTCGGGTAATGTCCAGCCGAAGCGCTGGGCTTTTTTCAGATCAGCCGCGAAATCGGCGGCGTAGTAAAGCATTTTTTTGGGAACGCAACCCCGTATGACGCAGGTGCCGCCGATACGGTATTCTTCCGCAAGGGCGACGGATGCCCCATGAGAAGCGGCAATGCGGGAGGCTCTGACACCTCCCGATCCGGCTCCGATCACAAAAAGATCGAAATCATAATCTGTCATATTTCATCTTCCCTTATCCGGTTGGGCAGAATGGCTGCCGCCGCTTTTTAACCGATATCCGAAGAGGACGGATACCGGTTATTGATAAAGTGAAGAATGACCGTTTCAGATAATGAAATCCAGCTAAGGATCACGATCAGAGCGATTGAAGAAAGCGGAAACTTATTTCAAAGCAGCCGCAATCAAAGCCTTGGTTGACGGGTCAAAATCGGAATTTTCAGGATGATCGGCAATGGCGTGAGCCATTTCTTTTCCGAGTTCAACACCGAATTGGTCAAAGCTGTTAATGCCCAAAAGAACACCATTGGTGAAAGTACGATGTTCGTAGAAAGCAATCAAAGCACCCAACTGAGCCGGACGCAATTCATCCATCAAAATAGTCGTGGACGGACGGTCACCCGGATAAGAACGTGCCGGATCCTTGTTGTCGCGGCCACTCATCAGGGCAGCACCCTGTGCGAAGGCATTAGTCAGCAAGGTTTTATGATGCACCGGATTTAAAGTATCGTCCGCTTTGATAGCAGCGATAAATTCGATCGGAACCAGACGGGTTCCCTGATGCAAAAGCTGGAATACCGCATGTTGGGCATCGGTGCCAACACCGCCCCAAGTGATGAAAGCGCTGGGATGGTCAATCAGATTGCCATCGAGGTCAACGCGTTTACCATTGGATTCCATTTCCAACTGCTGGAGATAGAAAGGCAGAAGTTGCAGGCGTTCGTCATAGGCGAAAATGCCATGAGTCTGCGCACCACGAACGGCGCTGTAATACTGGTCGGCGAAAGCGGCCAGAATAGGCGCGTTCTTTTCAGGAGTGGCTTCAAGGAAATGGCGATCCATAGCCGCGCCACCTTCGAGAAGCTGCTGGAAG
The DNA here is from genome assembly GCF_020216885.1 of Zymomonas sp. GTDB lineage: Bacteria > Pseudomonadota > Alphaproteobacteria > Sphingomonadales > Sphingomonadaceae > Zymomonas. Next base: position 5,280 of record NZ_JAIWON010000167.1, read on the forward strand.
CCTTCCCAGCCCAAGGCGAGGGCTGCTGGGAAACCGATGGAAGACCACAGAGAATAGCGACCGCCGATACTTTCTGCGAAAGGCAGAATACGAGTATCATCAATACCCATTTCAGAAGCCTTCGCCGGATTGGCGGTAAGGGCAATCATGCGACCCTGAGGATCTTCTACGCCATGCTTCTTCATCCATTCCATCGCGGATTCTGCGTTCAGCATGGTTTCTGCGGTGGTGAAGGTTTTAGAAGCAACCGCAACCAAGGTTTTATGCGGATTAAATTTTTTGAAGACTTCTTCCAAAGCCTGACCGTCAACATTGGAAACAACCGCAACATCATAGCGGCCAGATTCACGAGTCAGGG
>NZ_JAIWON010000168.1 GCF_020216885.1 Zymomonas sp.
TTCCCCCTAAAAGCGAACCGTTTAAGTGGTGCGCCCCGTCGGTGTGAAGGCCTTCTATGCATTTCAAACCTACCTTGCAAGCAAAAAATTCACTTTTCTGTAATCTTTCTTATAACTACCTGTTTTTTCTATCTTTTTTCTAAAAAACACACAACAAAACTAACGCCCTCACAAAACCAAAAGCTAAAACCAAACCTGAAAACTTAGCACCAGTACAAAACCAAAACGCTAAAATCACCATTTTGCTGATCTAAAACATCCTAGGCGGGTCGAGATGTCATAGGATTGAAACCGGACAGGCATAATTACTCGCATGCCTGAATAGCCATTTTTGACTTACCCCTCATCTGTCAGATAATTGTGACAGGCGGCATTCGCTCAAAATCAAGTTAAAGAATCAGCCTCTAAGGACATAAAAATCGCCCTGCTAGCAGTCTGTTGCGTAACTTATTCCTCTGACAGCGTTTCCCAATAGCAGTGACAGCGTTTCCCTGTGGACGATAGGTTAACATAGGCGTTAAGGTTCAAAATAATAAAATAATAAATATTAAGAGAGGTTGTTTCCAATGAAAGGCTTTCATCTTTTTCGAAAAAAGATGTTGAGAGCCATGGGCCTTTTATGCGCCGGGGTATTTATGCAGGCTTTTGAAGCTTCTGCAGCGATCCCACCTGCTCCCGATGTCAATTTTGGTGTTACCCCTGATCCTGAATATGATGATGGTGTTCCACCCGATATAGAGGCTGATCCGCTTCCTGCCGGAGCAAGAGCCAGTCCGGTTTTTGGCAATAAAGCATCGCTTCTTTCCCAGCACCGCAAAAAAGAACAAGAAGAGGCAGACAAAGAAGTCATCCCTAGCCCCAAAAAGCATCTTCAATGGCTTATCAATGCGGGTGTTACCCCTCAATTGACCTATACGGCGGAATCTGCGGCAAACCCAGTTGGTGGTATTCGTCATGGATCGGCTTACTCTGCCCAGCTTATGATGGGTTTAGACCTTGATACAGATCGACTTGTCGGCCTGAAAGGCGGGACTATTCGTTTTTATGTCACCAACCGTCACGGGCAAAATCTTGCGAACACAGCGATCGGGAATAATACGTCTGTTCAGGAAATCTGGGGTACTCAAAACACCCATTTGGCTGAATTTACGTGGAACCAAAAACTATTCAATAACCGCTTAGAATTAGTCGCGGGTAGGATGTCCGGTAACGCAGGCGCGTTCTTTTCATCCTCGATTTACTGTAACTTCCAGTCGAACTCGGCCTGCGGTAACCCGACCATGATTTTTAAGGATAGTAACTTTACCTATTGGCCAGCATCGGCTTGGGGTGGCTACTTCAAAGCATGGATAACGCCGAAAATTTATTTTGAAGGCGGTGCTTTCGAAGTCAACCCTTACCGGAAACGTGCCAATGATGACGGTTTCACCTTTTCGATAAAACATGCAACCGGTGCGATGGCACCATTCGAATTGGCCTATACGACCAATTTTTCTAACGACAAATTACCGCGGACTTATCGTATTGGTGGATGGTATGATGGCGGTGATTATACGGATCCATTGCTGGATGCGAATAGAAAATATGCGGTCATGACAGGTGACCCTTATGCGACCTTGAATGGACGTGGCGGTATTTTCTTCCGTTTTGATCAGATGATCTGGCGACCGAATATGAACAGCGAACGAGGCTTGACGGTTTTTGGTGTGGCGATGAAAAATGTTGCCGGACGGGTAGCCGAAGATCATTTTTTAGAAATTGGTTTCGTCCAGACCGGTACGTTTAAAGGTCGAGATAAAGATGTGCTGGGTTTTATGATCAACGATCAGCGCATGAGCAAATGGACAATTGATAATATTCTTGTCGCCCGGACTTCAGCCGGAGGATCAAGACATGTTCCCCGTGATGAAATCATGATGGAATTGACCTATGGCGCCCAAATTTCAAAAGCTTTTAGGGTCTCTCCGAACCTTCAATATATTATCAATCCAGATCAGATCGCCGAACCTTTTCGCACAAAGAACATCAAAAATACTTTTATCGTCGGTTTAAAATTTACTTTGGATGTCCTTTCCCACTTCAATATTGCACGCAATCCGAATTAAGATTTTTAATAAGGACAGTTTATTTATCCCAAAGGCCGCTTTTATTCGGCGGCCTGGGTGTTTATCCCTTTATTAAACCTGCGTTCCAAAAAAGGAGCCGATGGCAGCCGTTCCTATCATCGCCAAAGCACCACAAAAGGTAACGCGTAAAGCGGCTTTAGGGACATTCGCGCCGCCGAGATGCGCTCCAACCATCCCAAGAACGGCAAGGCATAGGATTGAAATCAAAGAAATCGTTATATTGATGATTTCTGGTGGACTAAATAAAGCGGTCAGAAAAGGCACAATAGCGCCGCCAGAAAAAGAGATCGCCGAAGCTAAGGCTGCCTGAACAGGGCGAGCAATCAAAGAATCGGTTAGCCCCAATTCATCCCTCAAATGAGCTTCCAAAGCATTATGCGCCATAAGCTGTTCTGCGACTTGAAGGGCAAGCTCTCGGTCTAGTCCTCGTTCGACATAAATTTCAGCCAATTCATGTTTTTCGGCATGTGGATTAGCCTTTAATTCAGCATGCTCCCGCGCGACATCGGCCTGTTCCATATCATGCTGTGAGCTGACAGAGACATATTCACCTGCTGCCATCGATAAAGCGCCAGCAATCAGCCCAGACATTCCAGCCAATAAAATATTACCAGAACTGCCATGCGCGCTAGCCACGCCGATCATCAGACTGGACGTTGACAAGATGCCGTCATTGGCTCCCAACACAGAAGCGCGGAGCCACCCCATCTGTCTTATAACATAATGCTGCACAGGCGTTGATATCTCATCAGAATCGACCATAAAATACGCGTTTCTTGTTACTGAAAATATTATCGAAGATAATAACAGCTAGAGAATATAACAGAAAATAATTTCTTTCATAATCTTAAAAAGAAAAATAATAATAGGTCGCCAATAATGAAATTACGATCAAAAAATTATAGTAATAATCAATATCAAATTCTAATTTCTTAAAGACAATCTTCTTGAGATGGCCTCCCTTCCCGCATGAAAATCTATTTCAGAGTAGGATAGCTACATTTCAGAATTATCTTTTTTAGGTTTCAATTCAGTAAATCGCCAAAAAAAATAGAAACGAACGTCTTTCACTTAGCCATCAGAAAAATGCATTCGATCACAATATGGTCAAATTCAGAATCATTGCTGTGAGACTATATGGTTCGTTTAAACTTCTACGTCTGTAATTTGGGATTCATAGATACGGCCTGTCATCATAACAGGAATATCAACCGCATCCACCGTGACGCCTGCCCTAATTCCCGTAGCCAGCTTGACCGCCCTATAGCCTATCCGCCAAAATCGCACCATCAACCTAAAAACAAGGTTCAAGGCGGAAGCGCAGTGGCGGATAGGATAGGCTGTCCGCGAGCATCTGTTGTCAGGACGGTTGGTGCGGGTCTTGGAAGATTGGTATCCTCGATTTCCTGGCTATCACTTTTATTATCTCAATCGTCGACAACAGAAGCCGGCATTCAATGTGCTTGTCGATGCGATGCCTATGGCTGACCTATAAAAGAGAAATATCTCATGCTGAAACTTCATATTCGCTATTGTTCTTACGATTGGCTGGCAGGATAAAAATCGCGGTCAGCGCGAGACCCAAAAGATTCATCACAGCCGCACCGATAAAGACAGCACTGATTTGATGGCTCATTTCTACTGGAGCCGTCAGGCGGGGATTGGCTCCAGCAGCGAAAACCACAATCAACGCACTCAGGCCAATCGATCCACCCAATTGGTGGGCAACATTGACAAGACCCGATACGGCACCTTGATCATGTATTTCAACGCCACGCACAGCCGAAGCGGTCATGGGTGCCATTGCCCCACCATTACCAATACCGATCAACACCATCGGCAAACCAAGCTGCCAGAATGAAGCATCGTTGCTCGCACTAGCCAACCAGAACAAGCCGAGGCTAATCAAGAACAGCGATCCCATGAGCATGGGGATATTACCGATGAGACGAGTGACGCGTGGAATGGCTATAGCGGCGACGAACTGAACCAACGTCATCGGCAAAAAACCAAGACCCGCTTGCAACGCAGAATAGCCTAGCACTTGCTGCATGAACTGTGTTCCAAAAAAGAAAAAGGACACGATGGAACCGACACACAGCATGCGCGTCAGACAGGCCGCAGATCTCTCACGGCTGTATAGGAGATGCATAGGCAAAACGGGGACATCTACCCGTCTTTCATGCCACACAAAAAAGGAAATAACGACAGCCGATGAAAAGAGCGTTGCAAGTGTCACTCGATCAAACCAGCCGGCATCCGCCGCGTTAACCAGACCATAGACAAGCAGACCGACACCCATAGTCGATGTAAAGGCGCCCATAAGGTCGAAGTGACCCTTGATACGATCACTTTCGGGAATATAGCGCGTAATGCCAAACCACAGGCCGATACCGATCGGGATATTGACCAAAAAGCCAATCCGCCACGATAGCAGGTCTGCGAAGATACCCCCTAGCACAACAATGCCAAGGCTTGCGCCCGCTCCGGCGACGACAGAATACCATGCCAGCGCCCGCGTGCGTTCGCTATCTTCGGGAAAGGTGGTTGAAATGATCGCCAGAACGCTCGGTGCCAAGATTGACGCACCCACGCCCTGCACCGTCCGTGCAGCAATCAACTCCCAAGATGACTGGGCTATACCAATCACAAAAGACGCGACCGTAAAAAGAACGACACCCACCTTTAAGATACGCTGGCGACCAAAGGTATCCCCTAAGCGTGCGGACAAGAGCAGGAAGCCACCAAAAAAAAGCAGATAGGCATTCTGCACCCATGTTTGCGAGACCGGACTCATCTTCATCGTTTTTCCGATTTCCGGCATGCCGGTATACACGATAGAAAGGTCTAGCAGGATCATCAAATAGGCAGTCAGCACCACGCCAAGAATGATGTTCCTTGTGTTCGGCCGCGCTGAGGCGTCAAATGCCATAAGATCGCCTTCAAAAATAGCTTAACCTCTAGTCACAGGGTCTATAGTCTCATTTCTGACCACTCACCGCATCAGCATATTGAGTGTCTGTGACTTTTTCCATCCACGTCACCGACTTGCCGTTCTGACCTTCGGCAATAGCCACATGGGTCATGGTCTCGTTCGATGCCGCGCCATGCCAATGCTTCACCTCTGGTGGAATCCAGACGACATCACCGAGAGCAATAGCCTTTGCACACTGTCCCCATTCCTGCACAAGGCTCAAAGCATGCCATATTAGAATAATCAGAGCGTTCGGCTTGGTATGACTAGAGAGATTGGGGTGGTGTAAAAAAGGCAAAAAAAAGCCGTTAGCTGAGGGCTAACGGTGTTGGTTGCGGGGGCAGGATTTGAACCTGCGACCTTCAGGTTATGAGCCTGACGA
>NZ_JAIWON010000040.1 GCF_020216885.1 Zymomonas sp.
CTTCGGGTTATGGTAATCTGGTAGAAATTGACCACGGTCATATGATCCAGACCCGCTATGGCCATTTATCCCGTATTATGGTTCACGAAGGCCAAGCGATCAAACGCGGCGATCTTATCGCTTTAATGGGGTCAACGGGACGCTCCACGGGTAGCCATTTACATTACGAAGTCCGTATTCAGGGCGAAGCTGTTAATCCGGTGCCTTTTCTGGCTGTTGATTCTTATCATATGGCTATGCTGGATAATGTCTCTGCCGGTGCGCAGGGTGGGCCTGAAAAAGATGTCAAGGATGTCAAAATTCATCATCATAAATAATCGAAAATGGATATCGCTAAGATCGAAAATCACTTTCAATAGCCTTGTCATGACAGCTTGTCTGTCATGATTTCTGGCTTATTTTAAAGAAATGACAAACAACCCAACCGATAAAGCCGCGATTATTTTCAGCCCAGAAGCCGCAGAACGCGTCGCGGAAATCGCTCGTCAGCAAAAGAAGCCCGCCATATTACGCTTATCCGTAGAAGGTGGAGGATGCTCCGGTTTCCGTTATCAGTATAATTTGGCTGATAAACCGGAAGCTGATGATTATCAGGCACTGCAAGGTGACTCTTTGCTTATCGTCGATCCTGTCAGCTTTGATCTTTTGGCAGGTGCCACTGTCAATTTTGTAAAGTCTATCAATGGTGCGGCTTTTCAAATCGACAATCCCAATGCTGTTTCCGGTTGTGGTTGTGGTTCCAGTTTTTCTATCTGATGCGTAAAATCGCCAGCTTTAACGTAAATGGCATCAATGCCCGTTTACCTCGATTGATAGAATGGCTTGAAAAATTTCAGCCCGACATTCTCTGTCTGCAAGAATTGAAATCGGATGATGCTCGTTTTCCTCAAAAAGAAATTGAAAAAACGGGATATCACTGCCTGTCTCACGGACAAAAAGCCTATAATGGTGTCGCTATTCTTTCAAAAGAACAGCCCAAACTTATCAGAACAAGCCTTCCTGACGATCCTGACCTGACGCAATCACGCTATATTGAGGCCGAAATTGATAATTTAACAGTCGCCAGTCTTTATCTTCCGAATGGAAATCCACTCAACAGCCCAAAATATGATTATAAATTGGCATGGTTTAAAGCCTTTTTGGCACATGCCCGTTCTTTATGGCAGCAAGAAAAACCGGTTATTCTTGCGGGCGATTATAATGTTGTGCCGTCTTTCGATATAAAAGATATTCGGAATGCTGCGGCACTTGCCGATAATGCGCTGCTAGCTCCCGAAAGCCTTTTTTACTGGCGACAATTATTGGCCACGGGATGGACAGATAGCTTGCGCGTCCGTCACCCATCTGAAGCCCTTTATAGTTTTTGGGATTATCAGGCACAAAGCTGGCCGCGCGATGATGGTATGCGGATAGACCATATTTTGCTTACGCCTGATTTGGCGGATTGCTTAACCGATGCTGGTGTTGATCGTCAGATGCGGGGGCAAGAAAAGGCCAGCGACCATGCCCCCGTTTGGATAGAAATTGACGATAAAAAATAATCGTCGAGAAATCACGATTTTCTAGGAAAATCTTTCTTATCTCCTGACAATCGGTCGGGCGGATAAAAAAGATTTGTTTTAAATACTTTTGCTATAAATGCGGTAAATACGGTTTACTTCGCTTTTAATAGCGGTTGCGATCGACCGCATCCCCTGATTGTTATCCAAAATCCAACCAATTTCGCCTCTTGTCGCGCCAAAATCTCTTACTGAATTACGCCGGATATATTCAATCATCATAAAGGCCATCTGCCCTGCTAAACGGGATGCCTGAAATTTTTTTCTGACTCCCATCAAAGGCACACGCATTGTTCTCACTGTAGGATGTCGCAACCACCAGAGCATTTTGATAAAATTAAAAGGAAACAGCTTTCCTTTAAATTCGGCCAGTTTTTCATTCACATCTGGCAAAGTCATCATAAAGGCCGCTGGCTCGCCGTCAATTTCGGCAATCATTACCAATTCGTTATAAACGATAGGCTCAAGATTATGGCGGGCATGTTCGATCTCATGATCGGTTAACGGAATATAACCCCAGTTTTTTGACCAAGCATCGTTTAAAATATCCATCAGGATTTTGGCTTCACTAATGAAGTCTTTTTTCTGCGCCTGCCGGATTCGGATACGGGGATTTTTTTCGCCTGACGCTACAATTTTCTGAATAATTTCAGGGAAAGGCTTGGTAATATCCAACTCATAAGTAAACAGGTCTTTAATACCCTGATAGCCGTAGGATTCAATCCATCCGCGATATTCGGGACGCTGATGCCCCATCATGATAGTCGGGGCATGGTCATGGCCTTTGATAAGCAGACCGGGCTCTTCCCATATCGAAAGGCTAATGGGGCCAATCAGCTTTTTATTCCCGCGTTTTTCATGCCATTTCTCGACCGTTTTCAGCAAGGCATGGGCAACCTCTTCATCGGCCGCTTCAAACATGCCCCACATACCGACATCTTTGCCACCGCCTTGTTCGGGCGGGGATTCTTGCACCAATTGGTCAATCTGTGCTGATATCCTACCGACTAGCTCGCCGTCTCTTTCAGCCAGAAAATATTCTGCCGTAGCATGTTCAAACCACGGATTTTTCTGACTGTTTAACTGCTCTCTTAATTCGCTACGCAAAGGCGCAATCCAGTTCGGATTGTCTTTATTCAGCTTATACGCAACTTCAATAAAACGGTTCAGGTCACGGTTTTGCTTCGTGCCAATAGGATAGATTTTCAGATCAGCCATAAGGATATATCAGGCCTCTTCATTTTCAAAAGACGCTTTGAGGCACAAGGCTTGACCTTGGCACAAGCGGTAGAAAGACAATCGGAAACGGAATGCTACCCCTCGATAGCCTCCAGACACAAAAATGATGTAAAATCAGCGGATATCCTGTATTTTATCCACCTCTTCAAAAGAGCTTTTATAACGGTCTTTTTCTTTTGGGCTACATAAAACTTCACCGCCGGAATATTCGGCAACCCACGGATATTTCTTGGCAATTTCCGGCGTATATCCCAAATTAAAGACCGTCGGACTTTTGTTCGGACGCTCACGACGAACGTAATATGTCCCAAGTAATTTATCCCAAAAGAAATTGGTAATACCGAAATTACCATCTTCATCATGAAAATGATGTTCCAGATGGCGTTTTTTCATCAGAGCCAGCCTTTTGTTCTTGGGTTTATATCCCAAATGCTGGATGCAATGGCAAAATTCATAAAAACAGGTGCTTAACAAACCAACGGCATAACCAATACAAGCCCCGCCAAAGCCACCAATGAGATAACCGGGAAGGGCAGTCGTTACGGCCACTGCTGGCAGTGTGTTGTAAAGCGCCCCGAATAAAACTTCCAAATGATCGGGGTCAAGATGATGGTCATAGTGAATCCGTTTCCAAAGCCCCGACAGGAAAGGGACTTTAAACATCCAATGTCCATGCATAATCCAGCGATGGGTGACATACCACACCAAAGGAAAACCCAAAATAGCAACCGCAACAGACGCAATAGTCGGTAAAAGAGGGGCAGGCTTCCAAATATAAAGACCGATCATAACGGCGGCCAATGTCAGGTAAGTCAAAATCGTGTAATATTGGAAATAGACGACAACCAACTCTTTCAATGTCATCCGTCCCAGATAATGCGACTTTTTCCAGAATCGGGAAGCTGTTTTTAATGTCTTGGCATCAGTTGTGTTCATCGTCATAATCCTCGCAGATCCGAAAGACACCCGTCAAATCAGGTCACAATCGGAACCGAAGTTCAGAAGGTTGTTGCTTTTATTAAGGCGCAATAAGGCCTTTTTGAGGCAAATTTAAAGAATAAAAACCCGAAAGTTTCCAAAAGGCATTATTATGAAAATTAACCGTTGCATGTCTGCACTTTCAAAAACGGTTCTTTTAAACGCCGCTATAATTGGCCTTGCGCTTGGGAATATGGCCGTTTCCGGCTGCAAAGACAAAACGCGCGACCTTCAAAAAGCGACTCTCCATCCCGATACCGATATCGCCTTGGGAACAATCAATGACGAAATGGCCAGTGAGAGCATTTTTGAAGAGGAAGGCGATAACAGCATCGAAGCCACCAGCTTACCTGCAAATTAAAGGTGCTAATTAACTTGACGATGAATATTTTTGGGAGTGATGAAAGCAATAAATTTTCTTAAAAATAGCTGGCAAGGCGGGGATATTTTCGTCTCCGGTTACTTTTAGCTTTTTTGCTCCGAAAAAGAAAAAATTGAATAGCCAAACACGCTAAAATATGTTCTTTCCTGTCCAGATGGTTTATAAATCAGACAGCGTTTTAAAAGCGCCATAAATCACTTATTAAGCCAGACTGTATAAGCAGCCTTTATCTATTCCGACCTTCCTTCTTTCCTATCAAGATGTTTCAGGTCGGCTAGCACGTTATTACATCGGGAGAGCGTATATTATGGTCATTTCTTTCGGTCGTCGGATAGCCTCTTTTCTGACGGCAGGGTTTATTTCAGCCGGATTGCTGGCCTCTGCACCGGCCTCTGCAAATACTGGATACCTGTTTTGGTCTCCGCATGATTTTTCCGGTAAACCGGTCAAAGACAATGATCCTTCGGTCGTTCTTCCCCTTGTTAATGCTACACCGGCAGAACAACGCGCTAATCTGGTCTGGACATTGCGGTCAGGGTTGAATGTCGCGGCTTTGCAATGCCAATTTGCCCCTATTCTCGAAACGGCGCATGTCTATAACCAGCTTTTGGCAACGCATAAACGGGAATTGGCCTCTGCTTATACGGCTTTGGGCGGATATTTCCGGCGGACAGGTGGCCGTTTTGGTCAGGTCAAATTTGACCAACATTCGACCCAGACCTACAACCGTTTTTCAACGATGCAGGCACAGTTGGGCTTCTGCGATACGGCGGCTTCTATCGCTCATGAAGCAATGATCCATCCGAAAGGCAGCTTGTTCACTCTGGCTGAAAAACGGATGCAGGAATTTAAAAACAGCCTTATTCCGGTAAAAGATATTCTTGCACCGACCGTAAAGCTGACTTCCGAGCCGCCTTTACCGCCTTTCAATAATGAATGTTGGGATAAAGATCGTCTCAGCCGTAAATGTCAGGCTGGCTGAAAGTGAAAGACAGGCCGGCCATTCTCCCCTTAGGAGAGTGGCCACCTAAAAGGCCGGTCTTATTAACGGTTCCTCACGCAGGCCGTTTCTACCCCGAGGATTTGCTTGAAAAATTACGCTGTGAGCCGGAAAAACTGATTATCTTAGAAGACCGCTTTGCCGATCTTCTCATCGATAACGCGGTTTCTGCCGGTTTTTCAGCTTTGGTGGCCTGTTCACCCCGTGCTTTAATCGACTTAAACAGACATCATCTGGAAATTGACCCGATGATGATTGATCCCCCTTTGCCATTGGACAGCGTTATTCTAACGCCACGCGCCCGTAACGGCTTAGGATTATTCCCGAATTATCTTGCTGGTTTCGGCGGGTTATATCATCATCTTTTACCTTATAACGAAGCCCACCATCGCATCGAAAATTATCACGTTCCGTGGCATGGCCATATCGCTGATATTCTGGGTAATATAAAATCCCGTTATGGTTCTGCGATCTTGCTCGACATTCATTCAATGCCGCCTTTGATACCGGATGAGAAGGGGGTTGCGGCTGATATCGTCATTGGGACAGCCTACGGGCATAGCGCCTCTTCGGAAATAACGGCTGTCATCGCTGAAATAGTTGAAAAGCACGGCTTAAAACCGGCTTTTAACAAACCTTATGCAGGTGGCTACACCGTAGACAGACATGGAAAACCGTCTTCCTCGCGTCATGCCTTACAAATAGAAATAGATCGCGCCCTTTATCTGGACGATGATTTATATCATCCTTCGGCTTCGCTTCCGGCTATTCGGCAGCTTATCCATGATATAGCCGAAGGCGTTGCCCAATATATCGAATGGTCTCGCTAAATTATTCTTCTGTCCTGATAAGGACGGCTTCCCCGATTAAAAGGAATAAAATGAAAGGCGAGCATGATGCCAATAAAGGCGGATAGGTTCCTAAATTACCCATAGCAAGGGCGAAGTTATCCGCGACAAAATAAGCAAAACCCAGCGACATTCCGATAACGATACGGACAAAAAGCCGACCGGAACGCGCCAATCCAAAACCGGCAACAGAACCCAGAATAGGCATTAAAATAGCAGCAAAAGACCCCGTAAAACGATGAATAAGACTGGCTTTTAATTCATCGGTTGGCCTTCCAGCGGCATCCAAAGCCTTGATAGCACGGTATAATGGCACAATTTCCATTTCATCGGCTTTAACATCTGCAAGGGTAAAGCGTTCTGGCGGTAAATCTGTATTGATATCCAAAACAGTTTTTTCCGTAACCGTGTCAGCCGCGACATCAAAGGATTTTACTTTATTCAGATGCCAACCATGTCCTGTCCATTGTCCAGTATCGGCAGACAAAATACTGACCAACGTTTTTTTGGGGCGATTATAAACGGTAATACCGGATAAACGGACATTATCGCCATAGCCTTGAACATTATCGACATGGATCAGATAGTCGCCATCGCGAAGCCAAATATTCACCCCGCTGGTAGCGGCTGGGGGTGGTTGGCCATAATCGACAGCCTGCCAAGCATCCAGCTTTGCCGTCGTGCGGGTGACAAGATGGTCATTAAAGACAAAACTGACGCATCCAATTAGAAAACAACTGGCAATCAGCGGCATCAAAATTTGATGTGCCGAAATACCCGCTGCCTTCATAGAGATGATTTCACTATTCTGGTTCAGGGTGCTTAACGTAATCAACACGCCCAACAGAACCGCAAAAGGCAAAAACCGCGCGATCAATTGAGGGGTTCTTAGCAAGACATAGTGAAATAATTCAGCCTGACCATTCCCTTTAACTGCCAAAATACGTGCAGATTCCCCCAACATATCAAGCGTTTGGAGAATAAAGATAAGGGCTGCCAAAACCGCAAAACATCTGACAACAAATAGCTTCGACAGATAAAAGGCAATCTGGCGTGATGCGAAAAGCCTTCTTATCATGCCTTAACCCCTCCCGATGAAAATCTTTTGAAAAACTGGACAATTCGTGACGAAATACGGGCAAAAAACCATTCCAGCGCACCAATAGGCTGACCACCGGGAATATAGGCCAAGGTATAATACATTCGCCAAACCAACAGGCTGAATAAAACAAAAGGCAGCCACATCATAAGAACCGGATTGATCTTCCCCAATCCTCCAATAGTCTGACAATATTGGTTCAGCTTGTGATCGGTCACCAAAATAAGGATCGATAAAAACACCCCTAAAGAAGAGGTCGAACGCTTGGGCGGTATCGCCAAAGTCAAAGCCAGCATGGGTAACAGAAACATCGTCGCCACTTCGACCAGACGGAAATGGAGATTAGCCTGTAGCTGATTGCGGAGTTTTTTCGGTAAATGTTTTTGATGAAGAATAAAAAATAATTCAGTCAGGGTCATTTCCTGCTGATTACCATCACGCCCACGGAAACTTTCAACTGCCGGTAATTTGATCGGCATATCGTGGTTTTCAAAGGTCAATACACGCGGCGTGGTAAAATCAGGGCGATTATGAATAAGCAAACCATGATTAAGGCGCAAAAGAATAACATTGGGATCATCGGACGGCATGAAACGTCCGTTATCGGCTGTAACCGTCAGCTTTTGCCCATTTTCGGGATTTTCGCTGGTGCCAAAAATACCGGAAAGATTTCGACCGCTATCTTGGCTGCCTTCCACTCTCAAAGTCAGATGGGTGCCTAATTTGGTAAATTCACCGACTTTGATCGCAGCCCCCAACGCGCCCGACCGCAATTCATAGCGCAAATCTTCATAGGCATAATGGGAATAAGGTTCGACATATCCGACAATGGCAAGATTAACCAACGCAAAGAAGAAAGCAAAAATATAAGGAATCCGCAATAACCGACTATAACTTATCCCGACCGCCCGAAACACATCCAGCTCTGACTGCAAGGCTAATTTGCGAAATGCCAATACAATGCCTAACGTCAAACCAATCGGAATGCCCAAGGACATATATTCCGGTAGCATATTCGCCAGCATCCGCCAGACAACACTGACGGGGCCCCCTTGATTGGCGACGAAGTCAAAAAGCTTTAACATCTTGTCCAGCACCATTAACATGGCCGACACAATCAGGGTTGTGACCAAAGGAACAGTGATAAGACGGATCAGATAACGATCAATAGCATTAAAAATTCTCAAGCTTTCTGCGCTCCTCACCATTTTATGGCCGCAATCACCATTCAAAAGTAACCATCCACGGAGACGCCGAATCTTTATGACCGTGCGTCGTTATTTTCGGGCTATAGCTTTGCGGAGTAAATAGGTCATGCTGAAATTGACAGCCTTTATCGCATCCATTCCTTTGATAATAGGCGTAAATGCGGCCAATGCCGCTATTTTAGGGGCAGATGCCGCCGCCTGCCAAAAAGGTGGACAAAAACCCGCTATTCTGGTGCATGTCGAAGGCCTGAAAAACCGTAGCGGAACCCTGCGGGTGCAAGCGTATGATGCCGATCAAAAGGTCTATTTTGAAAAGGGAAAATACCTCACGCGGGTTGAAACGCCACTTCCCCAAACAGGCAATATTGATGTCTGTCTGACGGTGCCAAAAGCCGGCGATTACACCGTTTTAGTGCGTCATAAAAATGGCGATACCGACCGCGAAGATGGCGGCGGCTTTTCCGGTAATCCTTCCATGTCGTTAATGGATGTTGCTTTAAAGCATAAACCCCCTCTAAAAGCCTCGACTATTACTGTTGAAAATGGCGTCTTAGATATTAAAATTATTATGAAATATATTCAGGGATTAAGTTTTAAACCAATTGCGTCTCTTGACGATAAGAAAAACAGCGAGGGCGCGCGATGACTTCAGTTGCCTTGCTGTCTAATCCACAATCTACCGGCAATCGGGCAAAGTTACCCGACATCAGACATTTTTGTATTCAGGAAGACGATGTCTTTCATTACGAAGTGGAAGAGGTGGATCAGATAGGGGAGGCGTTATCCAGTATCGCCCAAACACGGCCATCTATTTTGGTCGTGAATGGCGGGGACGGCACTGTCCAAACTGTTTTGACGGCTCTTTATACTGGCAAATATTTTGAAAAGCATATGGTGCCGCCGGTTGCGGTTCTACCCAATGGCAAAACCAATCTGATTGCGTTGGATTTGGGGGCAGAAGGTGACCCTGTGGTGGCCTTGCAAAAAATTCTGGATATTGCACGCGGTGATCTCGACAGCCATATCGTCAAACGCGAATTGATCGCCTTATCGGATAGCAGTGATAAACCACCCGTCCTCGGGATGTTTCTCGGTGGGGCAGGACTGGCGGATCTTATCATCTATTGTCGTGATACGATTTATCCGCTTGGTTTACCTAATGGTATCAGCCATGTCATCGCGGCTTTTGCGCTTCTGATATCCATGTTTATTCGTGCGCCTTTGTCCTTTTTACCCCGTGCAGCGCGGCCTATTTCTGTTTCCTTGATGCAGCAAGGCCAGATCAAGGGTAACTTCTCTCTTTTGGTGGTAACGACCTTGGAACGGCTCTTGGTTGGAACACATGTATTCCAACAAGATCCGCAAGATAAAGGCTCAATGAAACTGATGATGGTTGACCAAAATCCGTTTCATCTTATTCATGCGGTGGCGGCCGGTATCGTTGGACGGCTCGGGAAAAGCCGTATCAAAGGCGTACATCTCAAACAGGATGATGAAATCAGAATTGCTGGTGAACGCTCACATTTAATCTTGGATGGCGAAGTCTTTTTTGCTGATAACGAACATCCGGTTATTTTGCGGCATACTGAGCCGATTTCTTTTGTGAAACTCGCCGTCTAAATTTTATTGCACTGATCTAAAAGCAGGGGGGCTATAACCGCTTTTGGCGGTTATAATATGCTATAAA
>NZ_JAIWON010000041.1 GCF_020216885.1 Zymomonas sp.
TATATGATGCAAAAATGGAAGAATACGGATGTGCATGGCCTAAAAAGCATCATTGGTGAAGAACTGACAAAGACGGTTTTGCCGGAAATATCTGATATGGCGGCGGCTATTGCTGCACGGCATGGCTCTTCACGGGCTGTTCTTTTCTATGGATCGGCTTTGCGGGCAACCAGTCTTGATGGGCTAATGCTGGATTTTTACCTGATTGTTGATGATTATCATCAGGCTTATTCACATCGTTGGTTGGCATGGGCAAATAAAGCGCTACCGCCCAATGTTTTCCTTTTTCGCTATAAAGATTTAGTCGCCAAATATGCGGTGCTGACGCTTGCCGATTTTCGACGACTAGCTTCACTCGAAACCTTGTCGGTTTCGGTCTGGGCGCGCTTTGCCCAACCCAGCCGATTAGTCTGGGCAAAGGATAAAGATTCTGTCACTGCAACAACCGCTGTTGTGGCTTGTGCTGCACCCACTCTTTTGGAAGCGGCGGCACCTCTCTTCTCAGGGTCAAATGATCCCCTTGACCGCTGGCGGGAAGCCTTCCGTTTGACCTATCAGGCTGAATTGCGGGTAGAAAAATCGGACGGTCGGGCTGATCTGATCGTGGACAGCAATCCCGAATATTACCGCCATATCACCCAAGCGGTTGTGGCTCATATCAGCCGGAATTTACCCAGCCGTAAACAGGCTTTGCGCTTATGGGCAAAAAGAAGGTGGCGCGGCAAATGGCTTAGTATTTTTCGTTTGGCCAAAGCCAGTTTCACCTTTGCTGGGGGGCTTGATTATCTTGCATGGAAAATTAACCGTCATGCTGGCACCAAAATCATCATCAAGCCGTGGCAACGTCGTTTCCCGATTGTTGGGGCATTAACGCTTCTGCCTCGCTTACTCGCGAAAGGCACTGTGCGCTAATGGCTTTAAAAACGCGCCTGAAATGAAAAGAACCGGCTGTTTAGGCCGGTTCTTTTTTATTTCCCAATATCTTGTAATAAGCCTGTTGTCAGAATTTGCGGCAATATCTGAATTTCGCCATTCACAGGATAATAAAGATAAAGCGGGATGCCCGAACGGTGCATCTTTGACAGAAAACGGGTGATTTCAGGATCACCATTTGTCCAATCGCCGTGCAAGGTAACAATACCCTTCTGCCGGAAAGCCTGACGGGTGCTGTCACGATCAATCGCCATTTTCTCGTTGACCTTACAAGTCAGACACCAATCTGCCGAAAAATAGATGAAAAGCGGTTTTTTCTGGCGATGTAATTCTTCAACCGCTTGCTCACTAAAAGGCTCAATCTCCAGCGCATCTTTAGCGCTTTCAACTTTAGCCTTTGTTTCACTGACAATCGGATGAGCAGGGGTAAAAGAACCAATCACCACTGAAAACAGGATCGCTATCGCTGCAGGTAAAAAGCTGTAATTTTTTCCCTTATGCTGGCGTTTTCCTGTCCACCACAACCCTGTTGCCGATATCAGGCAGATACCGAAAGCGACAATCAAACCATCCGTTCCGATCTGATGCCCTAATGTCCATCCCAACCACAAGGCAGTAATAAACATCGGAATAGCCAAAATATGGCGCATCGTGGCCATCCATGCCCCAGGTTTTGGCAATAATTTTCGTATCGGTGGGATAAAGCCAATAGCCAAAAAGGGCAGCGCCATACCGATACCCAGTCCGGCAAAGACCATCAGGGATTCAATCGGTGACAAGACCAAGGCAACCCCGATCGCTGCCGCCATAAAGGGGCCCGTGCAAGGGGTTGCAATAAAGGCTGCCAAAGCGCCCGTGGTAAAGGCACCTAAAAGGCTATCCTGTTTTGGATTGGTACCGCTGTTGAAACTCGGAAGCTCAAATAATCCGGCCAGATTAAAACCAATCATGGCGGTTAAAACCATCAAAGCCAAAACGATATGAGGATATTGTAACTGGAATGCCCATCCGACGGCATGACCCCCCGCTCGAAACAAAAGAAGCGCTGCGCCCAATCCCAAACAGACCATAATCACACCGGCACTATAGGCCGAGGCTTCTAACCGATGAGCTTTTTCAGGGGCATGGGTGCGGGCAAGGCTCAAAGCCTTCAGGCTCAAGATCGGAAAGACGCAAGGCATAATATTTAAAATTAGCCCACCCAAAAACGCGCCTGCCAAAGCCAACCATAACAGCTTGCCACTATGCCCTTTCCCTACAGAGGGCGCTTCACTTTGCGCTGTATTCTGTTGCGGGGAAGCTGGCGCTTTGGCTTGGCCTTCTTCACTTGATGCCGTTAAAATAACGGGGTTTTTATCCGGTAAAGTAATCTTGCCTTTTTGGGCATTAACCCAAAAACCCTTTCCGTCTTGTAAACGAAGAACACCCGTTATATCCGCCGGAATAGAGGCTTTCTCCCGCAAGGGCAGGGTAAGGAAAAGGGCGTTACCCTCACGAAGCAAACGCTGATCGGCACTATAATCAAACACGCCATCTTGTGACGGGAAAAACCACACTCCATTGGTCGTGCTATCAATCTTTTCGGTTTCGGGATAATCCAGTTTCAGAATAATCTGATTCTGTTGTTGCGCAAATAAAGCCTGTCTTCCGGCCGTTTCTGGTAACGCTCGTCGAAAAACCTGAAATAACTGGCTATTATCGGCTGTGATTTCACCTGTCCCGATATGCAGTAATAAATGACGCTCGGCGGTTTCTGGTACACAGCTGATATCAGTGCAGGCCAACCAATTTAACTGTGCTGATATCGGCAAAGCGGTTCCCACAGGCAATCCAGCCGGAATATCCAAATCAATTAACAAGCGATAATCATGCTGATAGACATAGCTCATTAAACCGGCGATTTTCATCTTTTCCGGTATCGGATACTGGATAGCCGAGGCTTTGATCTTATAGGGGAAATGCCAGATTATTTCGGTTTCTTGTCCGGCATCACCCCCATTTTTCCAATAACCATGCCAGCCTTGATGGGGCTTCATTTCCAAGGCGACGGTCACCTTTGTCCCTGCTTTGGGGGTTAAGGTCTCTGCGATAAATTGTGGCTCGATATGCAAATCGCTATCGGACAAAGTCGCTGCAGAAAGGGGATAGAGGAAAAGGGCTAAAGCCCAGCAAAAAAGGCAGCCAAAGGCGCGGTAAACGGAGGCCAATATCGTCATACCTCTCACGGTAACATTTCTTTTTATGAAAGCAAGAAAGAACAAGTTTAAGAGAGTTCTATCGCAAGTTTATTAAGGGCTGGTCGTTCAGAAATCTTTCTTGTAGGCTCCTTCCGTCGGCGTTTTTCAAAGCCCCATCCCAAGACAGAAAGATCAAAAATGGTTTCTCTTCGGCATCGTCCGTTTCTGACAGCTTTTTCTGCGCTTATTGCTTTTTCAAGCAGCCATCTAGCCGTGGCACGTCAAACCCAAAAACCGGTGACGGTCACAAAAGAAATCGACTGGTCTGACGTTGCCCATCTTCCTAAAAAATCAACAGCCTCTCACGCCATGGTGGCGGCGGCCAATCCTTTGGCCGTAAAGGCTGGATATGATGTCTTGAAAGCGGGGGGTAGCGCCGTTGATGCAGCGGTGGCTATCCAAGCCGTTTTGGGGCTGGTTGAACCACAAAGTTCAGGCATCGGCGGCGGTGCTTTCATGACCTATTATGATGCCAAAACCCATAAAGTAACGGCCTATAATGGGCGAGAAACCGCTCCGGCGGATGCTACGCCTGATATGTTTTTGGATGATAATAAAAACCCTATTCCGTTTAAACAGGCCGTTATTTCTGGTCGTGCCACGGGCGTTCCGGGCGCTATTGCGATGCTGGAATTGGCACAAAAAGAACATGGCATCCTGCCATGGCGTCAATTATTTACGCCTGCGATTGCCCTAGCCGAGCAAGGCTTTACCGTTTCTCCACGCCTTGCCAGCATGATTAACGGCCATTCCCCCGAAGCCTATACCGAAGACGCGATCCGCTATTTTGTGAAAGCTAACGGAGAACGCTATCAGGCTGGTGATATTTTAAAAAATCCTGATTATGCCAACAGCCTAAAATCCATCTCCGAAAAGGGTTCCGCCGCCTTG
This sequence comes from Zymomonas sp., assembly GCF_020216885.1. Lineage (GTDB taxonomy): Bacteria > Pseudomonadota > Alphaproteobacteria > Sphingomonadales > Sphingomonadaceae > Zymomonas. The sequence goes on from NZ_JAIWON010000041.1 coordinate 4,062, forward strand.
CTCACGGGCACGATTGCACAGGCGATCGTGGATAAAGTCCATCAAGCGCCTTTGGCAGGCAGTATGACGATGGCCGACCTTGCCAGTTATCGCCCGAAAGAAAGCGCCGCTTTATGTAAAGGCTATCATCTCTATGTCATCTGCACGCCGGATGCGCCTTCAGGCGGCGTTGGGTTGCAAGAGGCTTTAGGCTTGCTCTCACATACCGATATTGATCGCCGCAATGCCGATGATCCGAAAGCATGGTTAGAATTTGCTGAAGCCAGCCGTCTTGCGTATGCTGACCGTGATTATTTTGTTGGTGATCCTGATTTTATCAAAGTGCCGGTCACCGGATTATTAGACCCTCATTATATCGCAGAAAGGGCAAAATTGATTGGCGATAAAGCTAATCCTCAAGCCCCCAGCCACGGCAATCCCAAAGGCGCGCCCAGCTATAGCCTAGATGCAACGGCTGAACCGGGCGGCACAACCCATCTTGTTATTGTCGATAGCAAGGGGAATGCTGTCTCGATGACGACGACGGTTGAAAATATCTTTGGTTCTGGCCGTATGGTGGGCGGTTTTTTCCTAAACAACCAATTGACCGATTTTTCTTTCTCGCCACAGGCCTATGATAATACACCGGCCGCCAATGCTGTTGCGGGCGACAAACGTCCCCGTTCAACGATGGCACCGACGCTGGTTTTTAATCAGAAAGGCCAATTTGTCGCTGCCTTGGGTTCACCGGGGGGCAGCTCTATTCAAGCCTACAATCTGAAAGCAATTGTAGCCCTTCTTGATTGGCATATGCCGGTTGATAAAGCCTTGGCGCTTCCTAATCTGGTCGCCCATGGCACGCTTTTCCTTTCCGACCCATTCCCTGCCAAGGTGTCACAAGGCCTGAAAGATTTAGGCGTTACGCTCACACCAGCAGAGCATGAGGAATCCGGTCTTCAAGCGATTATCAAACGGGATAACTATTACGAAGGCGGTGCCGATATTAGAAGAGAAGGCACGGCTGTCGGATTCTAAGACATAAAAACACCCCTGTAATCAAAGCGATAACGCTCTAGCTACAGGGGTGTTTCAATTGGATTCTTAAAAAATAGCCTGCGGATAGATATAATTCTTATCGTAACCGATCTAAATTAAACGAATGTGCAACAGAAAGGTTACGCCTGCTGGCTTTCCAATTCGGCATGTTCTGTTTCGCGCAAGATGTAACCGCGTCCCCAGACCGTTTCGATATAATTTTCGTCAGGATAGGCTTTATTCAGCTTTTTCCGCAGTTTGCACACAAAGACATCAATAATTTTTAATTCCGGTTCATCCATCCCACCATAAAGATGGTTCAAGAACATTTCTTTCGTGATGGTGGTGCCTTTTCTCAAAGACAGCAATTCCAATATGGCATATTCTTTACCGGTCAAATGGACAGGCTTGTTATCAATCTCGACTGTTTTGCTATCAAGATTGACGGTTAAACGGCCTGTTTTGATAATTGACTGGGAATGGCCTTGGGAACGGCGAACAACGGCTTGGATACGGGCAATCAATTCTTCCTGATGGAAAGGCTTGGTCAAATAATCATCAGCCCCAAAGCCCAAAGCCCGCACTTTGGATTCCATTTCGGCGATACCGGACAATACAATGATCGGCGTTTTTACCTGCGCCGTCCGTAACGTCTTTAACACTTCATAGCCATGCATATCGGGCAAATTGAGATCAAGACAAATGATATCATAATCGTAAAGCTTGCCTAGATCGATGCCTTCTTCGCCAAGGTCTGTTGTATAGACATTGAAACGCTTTTTCGTCAGCATCAATTCGATAGATTTCGCCGTTGTCGGCTCATCTTCTATCAATAAAACACGCATTCTCCATTCCCCGTTATAGCTGTCATACTATTATTATAGTTGACAGGTTAAGTATGCCCCCTGCCATCAACTATCTTTTTCCTAGATATCTCCGTATCTTTGATGAAAAAGAAAGAAAGCCAGCATTCCATGCATTTTTATTATGTGATCAAAAAGAAGAATGCTGACATCTATAATAATTTACGATCAAGATTCTGTTTTATATTTTAACTCTAAAAAGCGCTGCTGAGTAGCCAATTTATCAAGATCATGATGGGCAAGCTCTTCTTCTATGCGACCTAGTGCCTGATTGATCACATCTAGGCCGGTTGCAAGCTGTGAATCGGGGCTATCCAGACCAGCGCGTTTCTGTGTTCTTAAGTTAACGGGTATTTCGACATAGCCTTTAACCAATTCTGGCATTTCTTCACTGACCAATTTTCGCATCTGGCTCGCTGTCGGGTCATCTTCCGGCAATTTTTCGGCGACAGAGGACAAATGCGATAATTTATCAAGGATAGATTCTGCCAAAGAACGGGCAGGCGGCGGTAAAGCCTGTTTCTGGGCTGACAGCCATGAAGCAGCCTGCGTCGGTAATTGTTTTAAAGACTGTTTTTGCAAATTTTCAATTTTGACCGGACGCGGCAAGGGCAAGGTCAAGGGTGCCAAAATACTCCCCAAGACCAAGGCCGCAAAAGTTAGGATAATACCGGAAATGCCCAACGGATGGATGAAACCGATAATAAAGGCGGCCAGTATAATCACCGCATCCGTAATACATAGCCGCTTTAGCCGCCGTCCCAGCAGGCTTTTCTTTGCAAAGGCGCGGCTTGCTTCCTGACCATCCCGAAGCCTTGCCAAAACAGCCTGCGCTTCCAAAAGTATTTGCTGATTACTGGCCATTTATTTCCCTTACAAAGGCTTGAACGGGTCTCCTGTCGGAAGTGTTTTAGAAACATCTTCCGCTGTTTGTGCCTTTTTGTCCTCTGCCTGCATTAACTGTTTCATCGCTTGGTCTTGACCTTGGCCTGACCCTTGCGCTCGCGCAATATAACCGCGTGATTTCTCGATTTCGTCAGACAAGACATCAACTGTCTGTTTCATCGAAGACAAGGCTTGGACTTTATATTGGTCAATAGAATCCATGGTTGCATAGATATTGCTAAAGGCACGCTTCAGAACATCGAGCGGGATCGTGGCCGAAGCCGCTTGTTTCTGAATCTCTCCGGTCTGGTTTCTCAACATTTCGCCAGTGGAATCGATAATATTCGCCGTTGTGCTGTTCAAAGCATTGATCTGTTCCAAAACCAATTTTTGGTTGGTTAAGGCCTGTGCCACGGTCACGGCTGTTTTTAAGGCGGCGACTGTCGTTGTCGAGGCGCGATCAACCCCTTTAATCAGTTCGATATTATTTTTTCTGACCAAATCTAATGCCAGATAGCCCTGAACACTGACGGCTAATTGGGTCAAAAGGTCAGTGACCCGTTGCCGGACATAGAAAAGCGCGCTTTCTCGCAAGGTCTTGGATTTGGCAGGATCGCTGATATCCAGTTCATGACTTTTGGCTTCCAACTGGCTATCCAGCGTTTTCGCCATATAAATCATCTGTTCTAGACGCTCCAACGTCGCCCACAGGGTCTGGCGTTCAACATCAATCGCGGCATTATCTTTCAACAATTCATCTTTACCGCTTTCAAGACTGGCAAGAATGGTGCTGATATGGGATTGTGCCGATTTATAGCTGTCGAAATAATCGCGGAGCTTATTTCCAAAAGGAATAATGCCAAAAATCTTCTTGGGCGCGGTTAAATCACCGCGTTTTCCGGGATCAAGGTCTTCAATCACGCGCCGCAACTGGGCAAGATTGGAACCAATGGGGCTACTGCCATCCATGGCCTTAACCGGTCGATCCAAAAAACGATTGGATTGATTGGCGGCTTCCCGAATTTCATTGCGCCCCAGATTGATAATAGAATCAACCTTTTTGCCAAATTCGGGACTATTGGGATTTTCGGCAACCAATTCTTCAATAAAGCCGCTTACCTTGGCTTCAAGCTGGTTTTTTTTGCCATCATCCAATGGGACTAAACCATCGGCTTTTTCTGTTGGAACTGATGGGACAGGATCAGGGGGAGTCAGCTTTAAATCAGCCTTATTCTGACTATCGACGTTATTTTCTGTAACCATCAAGCGGCACTCCCCAACTATCCATCTGTAAAATCTGGCCTTTTATTTCCGGTCTTCAAGAGACGAAAAGAAATTTAATGCTTTTACTTGACCCATTCCAAACCGATTTCATTATAAATGTCGCGATCTTCATCCCATCTCGGGCTGACTTTGACATGCAGGAATAGGTGGACTTTACAGCCTAAAATCTGGGACAATTCGGCGCGGGCTTTACTGCCGATTTCTTTCAGTCTTGCGCCATGATGACCAACAACAATCGCCTTTTGGGAATCGCGGGCGATCAAGATTTGCTGATGAATAGCGACCGAGCCGTCTTTCCGTTCTTCATATTTTTCGGTTTCAACCGCTGCGGCATAGGGTAATTCATCATGCAGTTGTAAAAAGATCTGTTCGCGGGTGATTTCCGCTGCCAACATACGATCCGTGACATCGGACACCTGATCTTCGGGGAAATGCCATGGGCTTTCCGGCATCATATCCGCCAAAGAATGCTTAAGATCGGCAACCCCGTCACCCGTGGTGGCTGAAACCATAAACAAGGCTTCCGGCTTAATCGCTTCATAAAGCTTTTGTGCCAAAGCCAGTAATTCAGCTTTCGGGGTAATATCGACTTTATTCAGAATAATAACTTTAGGCTCTTTACGGGCAGAAACGGCTTCCACCAAAGGCTCAATCCGGCGGGTAAGACCAGAGGAGGCATCAACCACCAAAGCCACCAGATTGGCACCTTCGGCACTGCCCCAAGCGGCAGCGACCATAGCACGATCAAAACGCTTTTTCGGGGTGAAAATACCGGGCGTATCCACTAACAAGATCTGGGTTTGATCCTGTAAGGCAATACCCATTAAACGGGCGCGGGTTGTCTGCGCCTTGGGGCTGATAATGGCAATTTTCTGGCCAACCAACGCATTAACAAGGGTTGATTTACCGGCATTCGGCGCACCCACAATGGCGACCAGACCGCAATGCTGGGCATTCTCTAAAGGCGTATTCGTATCTTTCATTCTTTCTTCATAGAGAGAAGCGGGGCGGAAAGGAATAGCGCTTCTTTTCCGGCATTATCCTTCTCTCTTTTTATTTGTGATAGAGGCATAATCACCATTCAAATGACAAGCTCTTTTCGCAAAGACGTTAATAAAAAGGCCGCCTGCCAAAACAGAACGGCCTTATGAGATTAAATAGAAGCAAGCTGACGGCTATTACCGACCTAATTTGGTCAGGCTGCGATCAAGCGCTCCAGTTAACCAATCAATATCACCCGTTTGGAAGGCCAAAGGTGGCCGCAATTTCAGAACATTACCATAAGGCCCCGCAACCGAGGTCAGAACATGTTCATCGCGAAGCGCTTCGATCAGATCCAGTGCCAAATCTTTATCCGGTTCTTTGCTCTTGCGATCTTTCACCAATTCAAAACCGATGAACAGACCCGCACCCCGAACATCTCCGACGGATTCATGCTTGTCTTGCAGTTTTTTCAGTTCACCCAAAAGTTCAGCCCCGACTTTTTGGGTATGCGCCTGAAGATTTTCTTCCTTGATGACATTCAAAACGGCCGAGGCCGCCGCCATTGAAACCGGATTGCCGCCGAATGTATTAAAATAAGGCACATGGTTACTAAAGGCTTCCATTACTTCCTTGCGGGCAAAAAGACCGGAAACCGGAATACCATTCCCCATCGGTTTTCCCGTTGTGACGACATCAGGGATCAAGCCATGCCGACCAAAGCCCCAGAAAGATTCACCTGTTCTAACAAAACCGGGCTGAACTTCATCGGCAATAAAAATACCACCATTTTTATGGACGACATCAATCGCCTCTTTCAAAAATCCGGCTTCCCCCGGCAAAACACCATCCGAAGAGAAAATCGAATCCGCCATAAATCCAGCAAATTTAATGCCATGGGCAGCCATATCA
>NZ_JAIWON010000042.1 GCF_020216885.1 Zymomonas sp.
TCAATCTGTTTTTGTATTTCGGCGGCAAACCATGCACCGGCATCTTGTCCTGCCAAACGATAATGATCGGGTGCTGGCACCAAACGCGTATTGGGAGACAGACTTTGACCGCTACCAAGGGCAGGGGATGCACCAGAGGTCAGAAAACTGGTGCCGTGATAGGATTCCTGCGTCACGATAATGCCGGTGCCGCCCGACCATTCACAAGCAATGCGCATAGCCAGATCATTGGCTTCCGAACCGGTGCACATATACATGGCGCGATTAATTTCTTCTGGCATGGTTGCCAAAATGGATTCGGAATAATCAAGGATGGTTTCATGCAAATAACGGGTATGGGTATTTAACCGCCCCATCTGTTCGTAAACGGCTTCAATAACGGCTGGATGACAATGCCCGATACTAGCGACATTGTTATAGACATCCAGATATTTATCCCCATTGGCATCCCATAAATAAGCCCCTTTTCCGCGCACCAGATGGACAGGACGGCGATAAAAAAGGCGATAGGATGCGCCCAAAAGATCTTTACGGCGCTCGGTCAGAGAACGCGTTGCCTCATCCAAAGCGGCGGCATGTTCATCCCGAAAACTGTTCGTGTCCATAATGGTAGAGCGACTTGACACAGTATTCTCCTTTTCAGGATTAAAAGAAAACTAATGTTCCAATTATGTCAGTCACCATTGAAACAAACTTGACGGCAGAAGACATTCTTAATTTTTTTATGTCAAAAGTTTCGTCTTTTATTTCTTTGCGGTCAAAAAAGGGTCGTCTCCAGCCAAGTTATAAATCTCAACCTCTTCTTATCATGACTCCAGAAAATAAACGTTCAGGAGTCTGCCACATGAATTCCCGACATGCCGATAATCTTGATACCGCCATTCTTTCTCAACTGGCAGCGCAAGCAATGAAGGCTTATCCTGAAGCCTATCAGGGGCAAATCCGGCTTTTAACGCGCTCGGAAAATGCGACTTTCAAAATCGCAACGCCTTCAGGTGAATTTTACGCGCTCCGTCTTCACCGTCCTCATTATCATGACAAACAAAGCATTGCGGGCGAATTGGCATGGCTGAAAGCCTTACAACAAGATATCGGCTTGACGGTGCCGCAAGCTATTCCTGACCGCGATGGGGAAGTGATTCAAACCCTAAAAGCACCCGATGGCGCGCTTCGCTATGCGGTGCTTTTCAATTGGGTAGAAGGCATCATGCCAACGGCTGATCTTGACCCCTCTTTATTTCAAAAACTGGGGGAAGTGACCGCCCATCTGCACCAGCATAGCCGACGCTGGAAGAAACCTGATAATTTCAAACGCCTTATTTGGAATCATGAAAATATGGTGGGAAGCCATAGCTATTGGGGCGATTGGCGCGCCACTCCGGGGCTAGATCAAAAAGGCATCGCTATCATGGGCGAAGCTACAGAACAGATTGCTGAATCCTTGCAAAAATTCGGTCAATCCTCTGATCGTTACGGCCTTATCCATGCCGATCTAAGGCTCACCAATATTCTTATCCATGAAGGCAATACAAGGGCGATTGACTTTGATGACTGCGGCACCGGATGGTATCTGCATGACCTTGCGGCCGCTATCAGTTTTGAAGAACATCATCCGGCTTCACCTTTATGGGTCGAAAACTGGCTGAAAGGCTATGATCGGGTTCAGTCGCTGTCCCGCGAAGAAATTGATATTCTTCCGGCACTTTTCGCCCAAAGAAGAATCCAGATGACGGCATGGGTCGGCTCTCATGCCGATACCGATATGGCGCGTAGTTTAGGGGGTGATTGGCTAGCCCATACAGTGCGCTTATGCCGTGACTATCTTGACGGAAAAACACCGCTTGGTGCCGCCTAAAAAACGATCCAAGCCAGACTCTCTTTCCAGACTTTCCATCTCTTCCTTCATAAAATTACGCTATTTTATAAGGAAGGGATTTTTTTAAATTTTATATTGCAATTTGATAACATAATATGATGTTATCCATTTAGGATATAATTTTGGGCATATTCATAGACTCATTATCCTGATGAACCGCATGCCAAGGAAAGTCTGGAAATATGACATCTTCTCTAAATACAGCTTTCTCGAAAACCCTCCCTTCTTTTGAAGAAGTCCATCATGGTGTTCTTGCCGCCGCTGGAAGCGGACTTGGCGATTTTATTAAAAAAACAGGCGGTGATGCTGATCGTGTTTTTGGGTCATGCGGCGTTGATCCGGCGATTATGGAACGCCCAACACACAGCCTTAGCCTCACCAATTATTGTCGCTTGATGGAAGAAGCCGCAATCGATTCCCAAAATGGAAATTTCGGGCTGCATTATGGCAAGCAATTCCAGCCACAAAATCTTGGGCTAATCGGTTATATTGGCCTTTCTTCTCCGACATTGGGTGACGCCCTTTCCAATGTCGCAAAAGATTTTCACTGGCACCAACATGATACCTTAACCCGCTTTGTAAAACGGGAAAATCAATGGCATTTTGAATATCAGGTCAGACATGGTGCCATTACAAGACGGCGGCAGGATGCCGAGCTTTCTATGGGGATGATTCTTAACATCATCCGCAGTGCGCTTGGCTCGAAATGGACACCACAAGAGGTCAATTTTGAACATTATCGACCGGAACAAGCAGATGAACATGAAAAAGTGTTTGGTGCGCCTGTCTGGTTTGAACAACCCTGCAACTCTATTGTTCTTTCTGAAAAAGACCTGATGCGTTCGATGCCGGGTTATGAACCGGTCTTATTGACAGTAATGCGGGAAACCATCCGTCGTCTGAACCGCCATAATGTGCCACAGTCATTCCCTGAACGGGTGAGGGCGATCATCCGTATCATGCTGCCACAGGATGATTTTTCTCTTGAAAAGATTTCCGAAAAAATGGTGATGACGCCTTGGTCTTTGCAACGGCGGCTGAAAGAAGAAAATGTCACTTTTCTCACGCTGATAGATTCCGTCCGTAAAGAAATGGCTATCGACTATATGAAGCAACCCCATCTAACGATTTCAGATATTACCTTTATGCTGGGCTATTCCGAGGTCTGCGCTCTTTCGCGGGCTTTCCGGCGCTGGTTCGGTGTCAGCCCCCGCGCATGGCGTAAAAATTATGCCACCCATCCCAAGGCCTGAATAAAAGGCCGCTGATAACCAATAATAGGGCTTTGTTTTGATCCTGCACCGGAATTCTTCCGTGCGGGATAATTTTTATACCGCCTCTTACATCCTTATCCTGTCTCTCTCACTTACCGAAAACCCCTTTTGATAAGCCGTTTTTGGGCTATCCCTCTTCATCGACAGAGTTCTTTAAAAACGGTAAATTATCACGAAAGACTAAAATTTATTTTCAATAAACAACAAATTGTCATTAAGGGTCAAGTTTATATGCTTTCATTGCCGATATGGTTTTCTTGTGACTATAGAAAATCCGGTAAGGGGAGAGTCCTCCAAGATGCCAGAAAAATCTCCGAAGCTTTCAAAAACGCTTAGCTCTTTTCATCTGTGGGGCATCGCCGTCGGCCTTGTGATTTCAGGTGAATATTTTGGCTGGAGCTATGGCTGGGCGACCGCGGGAACCATGGGTTTTCTGATCGCGACGGTTATTGTTGCGGCTATTTATACCAGTTTCATTTTCAGCTTTACAGAACTTACCTGCTCTATTCCGCAGGCAGGGGGGCCTTTTGCCTACAGCTTTCGGGCTTTAGGAAAATGGGGCGGTGCTATTGCCGGTATGGCGACCTTAGTTGAATTTTTATTCGCGCCTCCGGCTATTGCTCTAGCCATCGGTTCCTATCTCAATGTGCAATTTCCGTCACTTTCTCCTAAAATGGCGGCGGCTTGCGCTTATATCATTTTCATGGCTTTGAATATCGTGGGTGTCAGAATCGCCGCGACATTCGAACTTTTCATCACTGTTGCGGCTATTTTTGAATTATTGGTTTTCATGGGGGTCGTTGCGCCTGCTTTTTCATGGGAACAATTCTTGCATGACGGCTGGGGTGTTGCCAGCCATTTCGACATTCAGGCCATTGGCGGGATATTTGCTGCCGTGCCTTTTGCAATCTGGTTCTTTCTGGCAATCGAAGGGGTCGCAATGGCCGCCGAAGAAGCCAAAAATCCCCGCCGTTCTATCCCCATCGCTTATACAGCTGGTATCTTAACGCTGGTTTCTCTTGCTTTCGGTGTGATGGTTTTCGCCGGTGGTTCTATGGATTGGCATCAGCTTGCTAATTTGAATGATCCGCTACCTCAAGCCATGAAACATGTGGTCGGTGCGCATAGCGGCTGGTTACATATGCTTGTTTTCCTCGGCCTCTTTGGACTGGTTTCTTCCTTGCATGGTATCATCATGGGCTATGGTCGCCAGATTTTCGCGTTGGCAAGGGCAGGTTTCCTTCCAGCAACGCTTGGGAAATTACATATCAAACTGCAAACGCCCTATGCTGCGACTATCGCTGGTGGTTTAGTCGGTATCGCCGCCATCTTTGCCGATGATGTTCTGTCTTTCGGCGGTCATTCTCTTACGGCTATTTTGGTAACAATGTCGGTTCTTGGCTCGCTTACTATGTATGTGTTGAGCATGGTCAGCCTGTTCCGCCTGCGGCAAACCATGCCGGATTTACCACGCCCTTACAAAGCGCCTCTTTATCCTTTCTTGCCTGCCTTAGCGCTGATTGGGGCATTTTTCCTGCTCGCCGCCGTTATTTATTATAATGCCGGCATCTCCTTCATCTATGCGCTTTTAATGTGCATTGCCTGCCCGCTTTGCCTTTACAGCTACAAGCGGAGCCAAAACAAAAAAACAAAAGAAAACGATATCACGACATCTGCCATTCTCGCTGCCGAGGGGGCGGAAGAATAAGCGGTCAACGCAGCGACTGTTTTTGTGAAAAAAGGATGTCCGACATGCGCTATTACACCTTATCTTTTTGCTTTGGTTGCTGTCTTATTGGCATGGTCGGTATGAAATCGCCCGCCTTGGCAGAAGTCCAAACGGGCGATACGCCAACCCCACCGGCTGAGCTTTTGCAAAAGGCGGCTCCTGATAAAGCTGACTATGAACAGTCACAAGACCCTGATTTACCCGCTCTTGAAGCGGGAAATCTGTTTCACAGTAAAGGCGGAAAATTGTCTTATTGGGACGGCCTTGTCGGCCATGCCATGATTGAAGGGGGAGCGAATGGAAACCCTGTTACCCATTCAGGCCGCAACTTCGGGCAGTATTTTACCGATAAATCCAATACTGGTACGCTTAATCAGATCACCGCGTCTATTTCCCATCCCGTCACCCCAATCGGGAAAGGCTATGGCATCGGTTTTGTGGTAGAAATGCTCTATGGTTCCGATGCGCGGGTCGATCCTACCTTAGGTATGGGCGATGGAACGTTAAAAGGCGGCTATCAATGGGCGCCAACCCAAGCCCATATTGATGTTCACACCCCTTGGCTTTTCAAGCATGGTATCGATTTCCAAGTCGGGCAGATGTATGGCCTGATGGGGGTCGAAGGTATCCCAGCCCTAGCGCGCCCTTTCTACAGCTATAACTACAGTTCGGATTATATTGTCCCCTTTGAAACGGTAGGAATCGTCGCGACAATGCATGTCTCTCGCGATATTGATGTCTTGCTGGGCATAGATTCCGGTAATGCTTCGACTTTTGGTAATGCTACCGTCAATAAACAACCCAAAGGCTATGCGGGTCTGGTCTTCAAAAATCTGCTGGATAACAAAATGACCATTCGCGCCATTTCCCATTTAGGGCCCGCGGGTAACTCTGGGACAGCCGTAACCTCACCAGAAGGCTGGACGAGTGCGGGTATCGGTTCGGCGGCCAACAAGCTGATGCAATATAATGTTGAAGTCAGCATGAGCTACCGCTTCACCGACAAGGTCACCTTTACAGAAGACATCATCGTCGATCGGGATGAATCCATCCGCGACACCGCTTATGGCTTTACCTCTTATGTGGCATGGGATTTACGAAAAAATCTGACTCTGAATTTTCGGGGAGAAATCTTCCGCGACAATACGGGCGGGGTTATTACCCAATTTATCGGTAGTGATTCCTACAGAAATTACCTCCGAAATCGGCCTTATGTCTATTACAGCGCCCCTGCGACCACTTATGGCGAGCTGACCGCTGGTGTGTCATGGAGACCGCCGGTCATCAACGATCATCTGGGGAAGGGGACTTTTACCTTACGGCCAGAACTCCGACTGGACAGATCGTTAAATGGTACGCATCCCTTTAACCGAAGTGCCTCGGTCATGAATCCGGTGGTAACAAACGGAACCCGAAATATGTTCTGGGTCAGCTGCGATGCCATTCTTAGCTTCTAATCTTCGATTAGAAAACGCATCTATCTCAATTTTCAGGGGAATAGCCAAAGAAAGGCGATATCAAAAATGGTGCCGGGTGAGGGACTCGAACCCCCATGGTCGCTACTTACAAGGTAGGTGCCTAACCATTCGGCCAACCCGGCAGTGATTCGTCTTTCCAGTAAAGCATTTTGACAGAAAAGGGAATCGCTACTTCGCAAAAAAAATCAATTTTTTCCAAATTTTTATAACTTTTCAAGCTGTTGTAGGATTCCTCTTAAGAAAAAACATTTTCCTCGAGAGAGGAGGCATCTTTTTTGGCTGATAAACGCTTTTTTGGAACAAAGACGTTTCCTAATCAAGAAAAGGCTTTAAAAGCTAAGATTATGAATAATGATGCTTTCATAAGCTGGATTGAAAAAAATTTAGGCCATCGGCCTAAAGATCCGGCCTTGTTTTTACGAGCCATGACTCATCCCAGTCATGGCAACAGCGATTATCAAAGATTAGAGTTTTTAGGCGACCGTGTTTTAGGATTGGTCATTGCCAATTGGTTATACGACCTGTTCCCTCGCGAACCGGAAGGCAAATTGTCCCGACGATTAAACAGCCTCGTTTCAGGGGCTAGCTGCGCTAGCATTGCGCGGATTGTCGGACTTCCCCAATGGCTTCGTCTGGGAAAACAGGCGCGTGATGACGGCGCGGCGGCCTCTGACAATGTCTTGGGCGATGTGATGGAAGCCATGATCGGTGCCATCTTTTTGGAATCCGGTATCGAAGCCGCAGGTAAACTTATTCATAAATACTGGGCGCCTTTGGTAACGGGACAGGAATCCGCTCCGAAACATCCAAAATCGGCTTTGCAGGAATGGGCAGCCGCCCATAACCGCCGTCCGCCCGTTTATGAAATTGTCAGTCGGACAGGGCCCCAGCATAATCCCTGCTTCACTATTCAGGTTTCCATTGCCGGTGTCGGTGAGGCCAGTGCCGAAGGCTCTTCGAAACAGGAAGCCCAAACGGCTGCCGCTCAAGCGCTTTTGGATATTTTGGCGCAATAACTAAGGAAGGTTAAAGCCTGACCGCTTTTGCCATTGACCTAATGCAGGCCAAAGGCACAGCCCTATTATTGTGTAAAAAGCTATCTGTCCGGCTATTCTTGCCTTCTTTATTCCGATTATAGCCGGATCTCTGCCGATATATTAGAGGCCAGAGGTAAGGGCATATTGGCTTACTCACAGCTTTTTATTCAACAGTAGTATGACATAACGCTTATTAAGACAGGCTGCCTTTTCAAAAGACAGCCTGCTGTTCGTTAGTTGCCGATTTTTCGTAAAATTTTAATGACTATGCCATGTTATGAACATAGCGGGATGTTTCCGCATTTTTCATCAAAAGATTATAGATCCACGGTGATCCATTGCCACTGTCATGGGTTTCAGCCAGATGATGACAGGCCAAATAGGTCATGGCTGGGTTCAACCGACGCGGTTCCCAAGCCATAAAATCACTAATTTGCGATGGATCGGTCGGGAAATTTTTCTCACTGACCATCGCTTTCGCCAAAGTCAAAGCGTCATCGGCTGGCCGCCATGCCATCCAAAAGCTGTCAAAAACGGCGTATAATTTGGCATGAGGGGCAATAGAATGACCATCATCCTGAAATAGCACCATTTCAGAGCCTAAATCATCAATACCGTCTTTGACATCTTCTTTTGATAATCCGGTGCGTTTAACCAATTCATCCATGGAAATGGGCTGGTCGAATTCACCTCCATGATAGCTGGTTTGGACAAAAACTTTAGCCACAGCCTTACAATTCGCAGAATAGGCAGAGGCTTCTGATGTCTGGTTAACCATAATCCAGATCCTTTCAGGGACAGATAATGATGAAAATGGTTATCCTAATTTTAAAATATTCAAATAATTTCAGATAAAAAAGTTCTTCACAAAGATACGAAATTATCTTTTAAAAAAGACAAAACCATTTCAACATCTACTATGGGGTTAAACGCATGACATGAAATTTAGATCATTTTTTCTCACTATATATCTATTTTTTCGCACGATTGAGCGCAGACTATTATCTTGTTATTTAGAAACCCAAAATCAGAATTTTTATTCGCGTAAAAGCCGCTATCCCCGTGTAATCAAAAACAAAATTTGGTCGCCCTTCATTCTTTTTTGGCCTGTCCCCCTATATTGAAAATGGATTTTGTTTCCTGACCTTCCATTCCTGCCGCTTGGCTCAAAATCTTGTCCCTTTGGTTGTTATAGAAAGAACAACCAAGGATATAATCATCATGGGACATATTCTGATTACGGGTGCCGGTAGCGGTTTTGGGAAAGAGATTGCTTTCCGTTTGGCAGAACAGGGACATTCCGTTATTGCTGCCGTCGAAATCCAGCCCCAGATATTTGCCTTGCAGCAAGAAGCTCAAAAACGCGGCCTCTCTTTATCAATAGAAAAATTGGATATCACCGACCCGGCTGATCGCGCCAAAGCATGGCAATGGGACGTTGATATTTTACTGAATAACGCTGGCATTTCCGAAGGCGGTTCGGTTGTCGATATTCCGGCAGAAAATCTTCGGAAACAATTTGAAGTCAATGTGATAGGCACAATTTTGCTCACGCAAGGCTTTGCCCGCCAGATGGTCAAAAATAAAAAAGGTCGAATTGTTTTTATGTCCTCGGTCGCCGGTCTTACCGTTGATCCTTTTACGGCTGCTTATTCGGCTTCAAAACATGCGATAGAAGCCTTTGCGATGGCCTTGGATAAAGAACTGAAATATTTTGGCATCCAAATCGCGACGATTAACCCAGGGCCTTTCCTGACGGGTTTCAATGACAGAATGTTTGAAACATGGAAAAGCTGGCGCGATAACCCCGAAGAGAGGGTTTTTGACTATAGTCAACTCGCTTTCCCGCATGAACAATTCGATCCAGAAGAGGTTATCACAACAACGCTTTCTGTTCTGACGGGAAAAACCAAGCATTATCGCAATCTGCTGCCTGCCAAAATGGAAAAGGATATTGAAAAACAGATCAATCATGTCTGGGATAAATTGCAAAATAATCCAGAAGGGGGCGCGAAAGATCCTCTGGTGCAGAAAGCCTATCAAATAAAGCCAGGAACGCCAGCCTAAGACGGTAATCCACTGCAATTTGGTTTAAAATTAAGAAATAGTATGAAGCAATACGGACATATTTCTGTTTTACAAAAATAACAGTTTTTTATAATATCGAACTACAAAAGATATCCCCCTTTTGTAAGCAGATAGTTGTAGCTTTCTCAATTCTCTTAATTCGGCCCTGCTTTTTGCAGGGTCTTTTTTTTGTTCTCAACACAACCGCAAGCCTAACCGATGCCGCTATAGATCGCCGCAGTTGAGAATAAATTTTAAGGAAATAAAATAGGACTGGTGGGCGATGACAGGCTCGAACTGCCGACATCCTCCGTGTAAAGGAGGCGCTCTACCAACTGAGCTAATCGCCCTATCGTTTTGCCAGACCCCGATGCCAGACTATCGCGCTTGGTGCAAGAGAAATTATTAAAAATTATAGCTTTAGGGCTAAATTTATTCTCGCCTCAATGAACGCCAAGGCAAAGGAAAAACATCTAACGCTTCCGCTGCCTAGGTTCTGTTAACAAAGTAAAGTAAGGTAACCATAATTTTACAGCGGCGATATGAAGGAAGGCGAGGAGAGATTCTCTAGTTTTGTCATAGCCTGTGGCAATACATCTGAACGGCTTCAACTTATTGAACACTCGTTCGATATGATTACGATCTTTGTAATGCTGTAGATCGTAAGGGATGTGCTTTTTTCGATTAAAGCGAGGCGGGATAACAGGAAGGATAGCTGAAAAAGCCGTTTTTCGCGTAACTTATCGCTATATACCCTTTTTTGCTGGACGCGTGCTGCGGCCTCGTTCGCTTGGAAGAAGACCCTCTATTATCTTCTACTCCGCGTCCGTCAGATCTCCTCGCCTCTAGTCTGCCTTACAAAAACTTGTCCTCAATTTATCCCTGAAGATCTTAAATGATACCCTTTGTCAACATAATCTAGGAATAGAGCCAGTCTTTATGAAAAAGGCTGGCATCTTGTTTCTATAATGCCAGCCTCCTCCAATCAGATTAAAATAAAATCTTTAAATTTTATTTTAGCGGTCTTCGCTAATCCGATGATATAATTCTGGTCGCCGATCACGGAAAAAACCGAATGCCGCGCGATGTTGTCTTATTTGCTCAATATCAAAACGAGCTACCAAAACGCCGCTTTCATCTTTGCCAAAGGCTTGCACTAAATCGCCACGCTGATCGGCAATAAAGCTATGACCATAAAAAGACAGCTCACCTTCCTGACCAATCCGGTTCGATGCGATGACAGGCACGACATTGGAAACGGCATGACCAATCATAGCCCGCCGCCACAAACGACTGGTATCCAGATCGGGATCATGGGGTTCATTTCCAATCGCCGTCGGGAAAAAGAGCAACTCCGCACCCATTAACATCATGGCGCGCGCTGTTTCAGGATACCATTGATCCCAACAAATACCGACACCTATCTTGATGCCGCCACAATCCCAGACTTTAAAACCGCTATTACCGGGGCGGAAATAGAATTTTTCTTCATAGCCGGGGCCATCGGGAATATGACTTTTGCGGTAAACGCCCATAATCTCACCCTCTGAATTGATCATGGCAAGGCTGTTATAATAATGGGGCGGATCGCTTTCAAAAAAGCTAGTCGGAATAGTCACTTTCAACCGCTTGGCTAGCTTTTGCATGGCTAAGACAGCGGGATGCTCTTCCACTGACTTTGCGCGTGCAAAACAGCTCTCATCTTCGGTTGCGCAGAAATAATGACCTTCAAATAATTCAGGCGGTAAAATAATCTTGGCACCTTTGGCCGCCGCTTCCTCGACCAATGCTGAAACGCGGTCAATATTGGTCTGGATATCATCCGTCAAAGCTAGCTGTAATGCGGCTACAGTGATTTCAGTCATCAATAATTCCTTCAGGCTGGCCATTGCTGGGAAATACAATGGAAACTGCCACCCCCCGTCAGAATGTGACCGGCAGGCAAGGCGACGACTTTTCGGCTTGGGAATAGGGCTTCCAATGCCTGAACAATCGCACCATCATTTTCGGCTCCATAAACCGGAACGACAACGACCTTATTGCCAATATAGAAATTCATATAGGAAGCCGGAACAACCTCATCATCAATCGTAATCCGTCCGGTAGAGGGCAGGCGGGTGACTTTCACGCCAAAATCTGTCGCGATTTGGGCGGCTTGGTCATAGACTTCCCGATTAGGGTCATCCTGATGGGTGGCCACTGGCACAACCAGATGATTTTCACCGACAAAACGAGCAAGGTTATCAACATGCCCATCGGTATGGTCATTATGCAGGCCTTTTCTCAGCCACAATACACGGTCATAACCCAGATCATCCCGCAAATGACGAGCAATATCACCCCGCGATAATTCAGGATTGCGGTTTGGGTTTAACAGACATTCTTCGGTTGTAACGACCAATCCATGACCATCACCATCAATGGAACCGCCTTCCAAAACCCAATCTTTTTCTAAAACGGGCAGGGTTGTATCCTTCGCAAGATCACGTCCAATAGTCTGATCACCCTCAAGATTATATTTCCCGCCCCAGCCATTGAAACGGAACAAAGCCAGCGCCTTTCTGTCACCCTCTTTGACGAAAAGCGGGGCGTTATCTCTCAACCAAATATCCCCGAAAGGATGGCAGATAACCTCAATATCCGATCCCGCCATTTTTACAGCCTGATCGGCTGCTTCTTTATTAGCCACCACCAGATAAACTTTTTCCCCTTCACCTTTTGCTGAAACAGCCTTGGCAAAAGCAACCACTTCGGCTTGCGCCGGTTCCAAATCTTCAAGCCAAAGAGAGGCGTCACTAGGGAAACCGATCCAAACCGCATCATGCGGCATCCACTCGGCAGGCTGATGGTAAGGCATAAGGGAACTCTTCCTCGACAGAATTCAAAGACAAGCGCTTTAAGATAACGGAATAAATAACAAAACAGGAAAAATAAAATCTATCTGATATTCGGGAATGTTTCTAGCATCAGTCCGGCTATGGAGATGCATTATTCCCACCCGATTCTCAGTAGAAGTAAATTATTTTTATCTTTTGAGGATTGGCATTTTGGATCATTAAAAGAGTGCTTGCTCAGATCATTTTAGGGCTATTATCCTGACATCCTGACATCCTGACATCCTGACATCCTGACATCCTGACATCCTGACATCCTGACATCCTGACATCCTGACATCGCCAGAATTATATTCTTATCTTTGTGGCTGGATTATTGGCTCTGACCTTGCCCCAATCAGGATTTTTTTAAAAAATTCTCATAAAAAAAGGCCAGCAGAATAAATCCTGCTGACCTTTTTCTGTTTGGAAAAACCAAAAATTAACGTGAATAGAATTCGACGACCAGATTTGGTTCCATTTTCACCGGATAAGGCACTTCGTCCAGCGTCGGGATACGAACGAAAGTCGCTTTCGTGTTACCATCGGGCAGGACATAGTCAGGAATGTCGCGTTCTGCGAGGCTCTGGGCTTCGAGAACCAAGGCCATTTCCTGTGCTTTGCTGCCCAGAGAGATTTCATCACCGGGATTGACGCGACGGGAAGCGATGTTGCACTTCACACCATTGACGCGGATATGACCATGGCTGACCAACTGACGGGCAGCAAAAATGGTCGGAGCGAATTTGGCGCGGTAAACAATCATATCCAGACGACGTTCCAGAATACCGATCAAATTCTGTGACGTATCGCCCTTTAATTTGGAAGCGTCATCATAAGAACGACGGAACTGCTTTTCGGTCACATCGCCATAATAACCTTTCAGCTTCTGCTTTGCTTTCAGCTGAAGACCATAGTCAGAAATTTTGGAGCGGCGACGCTGACCATGCTGACCTGGGCCATATTCACGACGATTTACTGGGGATTTAGGACGACCCCAGATATTTTCGCCCATACGGCGGTCAATTTTATACTTTGAACTATGACGCTTCGACATAGATATAACCTCAATTGCGTTGTTATCAGATTTCGGCATAACCGAAAGACGGATCCGGAACCGCGCTGCCAAGTAAAAACTTAGGCGGGCAGGACTACCGCTTCACCGGAGTGCGGAGCCAATTGCGGGATGTCTTATGACGACCGAAAACTTATTCGTCAAGATTGCAGCCAAGAAATATTAGGATTCGACCCTGTTTCGTCCATTATTTTTGGCCCAGTAAAGCAAACTATCGGCTTTATCGAGGGCAACCGAAATAGATTCCTCTGTTGTTATTTCAAAAAGACCAATGCTGACCGTAATTTTTAATTCTGTTTCACCATTCTTGATCACTATTTTCGTGAATTCATTGCGTATCCGTTCAGCGATATGGCGGGATATCTCAATCGAAGCCGAAATCGCTATGATAAATTCATCGCCTCCATAGCGACCGGCAAAATCTTCCTGACGGATATTATTGCAAATAATTGAAGCGGCATTTCGCATGACATCATCACCGACCAGATGGCCGTAACGGTCATTGATTTTTTTGAAATGGTCAACATCCAGCATTGCAATTGAGATTGCATTGTTATTCAACAAAGCATCCTGATGCAATTCGCTCAATTTAGCCATCAAAGCCCGACGGTTTAAAAGCCCCGTCAAAACATCAGTATTGGCCAGTTCACTTAATTGTTTATTCGCCTGCTGCAATTCATGGGTGCGGTCATCGACCAAATGCTGCAATCGCCTTGTGCGTCTTTCTAATAAGAAGGTGCGAAATAAGACCGCCCAATATAAAGCCAGCAAGATTAACGCCACTACCGCGATCCCAATGGGCCAATGTTCATACCAACGCGGCGCAACTTTAAACAAAAAACGCGCTTCTTTTTGATAAGAATGCAGACCGAGAACTTCTGCCCGCATATGCAGGGTGTAATGGCCACTCGGCAAATTGGTATAGATTGCCACCGGCGGGGTATTGTCCGGTATCCTAATCCATTCGGAATCGATGCCTTCCAGCTTGTAACTATATCTGACATCATTAGGCGCACTATAATCAGACAAGATAAAGCCAACACGAAGCGATCGGGTTCCGGGTGGAATATCGAATATCTGGTCAGTATGGGGCAACAATCCAAAAGGCAGCGTTTTCTCGTTCAAATCAAGCGCTGTTATCTGAATTTTCGTCGCACTATTCCCACCATTGCCTAATTGAGCAGGCGAAAACAGGATTTGTTCAGGCGCAATAACGGTTAACCCGTTGGTGCCACCGAAAAGGATTGACCCGTCTTCGGTTAAGACAGACGCTCTCTGGCTAAAATGACCACTCGAAACATGGTCACGCTGCCCCAAAAAATGACTTTGTCTGTTAACGGAATCAAAAACCGAAATACCGTCGGGACTGGATGACCAGATATGACCGAATTTATCGACAATCAGGCGATTGATCTCATTCGATGAAGGTTTATTTTTCCGGTAGATATTATTGAAATTATATCCATTTTTTGTCGGAAAGAGATGGCTAATCCCATTAAAACTACCAACCAACATACTATTATCATTGTCTGTCGCGAGGGATGTTACAAAGCTATGGGAAAAAAGCAGCCGTTCATCTGGCTTTCCTAATAGATTATTAAATCCAGAGCGATGCGTGTCATGAATACTGATACCATCGGTTGTTGCGATCCAGACTTCTTCATTCGACCGCACGGCAATGTCTTTGATATGGTCGCCAATCAGGCTGTTTTTGTCATCGATATTATGAGTAAAATGAGTAACTTTTTCGGTGCCTCTATCTTTGACGTAAAGACCGCTATTCGTTCCGATAAAAAGATTATATTTGGTCTCAGCTAGGGCTGTAATCGTCTCTTTGCCTAAAATATCATCCATGATAGCGGTGGTTGAAAAATTATTCGGATCAATCCGAGCAAGCCCCAATGAACCCGCTAGAATAGCGCCATCCTTTGCCTGTAAAAAGGCTCGGACTGGCTGCGCCATTTGCAAGCCTTTCAGACTTATTTTCTTAATCTGGCTTCTTTGCTGGTCGATCATGTTGATCATGCCATTTTGAAGACCAACCCATATTCGGCCTTTTTCATCGGCTAACAATGCTTCAATTGAATCGCTAATCATGCCGTTTTTATCGACCAGAATATCAGGCAAATTAAAGGCAATAGAGGGATGAGGATTCCATCTGGATACACCGCGATCGGTTGCAATCCAGATACCGTCATCACGGTCAGCCATAAGAGACAGGATATTATTGCCGCTTACAGAATGGTCATTCAGCGGATTATGCGTCCATGTTCTGACATATCCGGTATATTCTTCTCCCGGAGGTGCGCATAATTTCCCTTTGGTTCCAGCTGTCCAAAAGGCATAATCAATAATACCGCCACCCATGGTCGCAATCCAGATATGATTATCCGGTAATTCGGCAAAGCCGTGAATACTTCTGTAATTCAAATAGGGTGATGAGGCTTTTAACGGTTTGGGCTGATAAAAACGGCCATCCGCGGTCATATAAAGACCACCATGAAAGGCTGATCCAACCCATAATCTATCGTCGCGATCTTGATAGAGCGCCGTAATCTGGCTAGTTAAAAGGGTATCTATTTCCTTTTCCGAAGAACGAAGCTCTGTAAAAACGTCATTCTCTTTTCGGCGGGAAAAAAGACCATCATTACTGGCAATCCACAGGCGATTATCCTTTGTTACCAAAAGATCAGTAATATGATGGATGTCTTTCTTATCCGAAAAGGGCAGCTTTTTTTCGTAATGAATAGAGTTACTACCCGCTTTTAGATGTCCAATTCCGGCATCGGAAATAACCCAAAAACCGTTGTGGTTATCCGAAGCAATAACTTGGATAGATAGGCCGCGCCCTGTCGGGGCATCTGAAGATATCGGGTCAAAATAATTGTTTTTAGGATCGAAACGGATAACGCCCGCCGTTGCCGTTCCTAATAGAAAACCACCACTATTTTGGGGGCGCATGGTGCGAATAATACTGTCGGGCAAACTATGGGGCTGATTGGCTTGCGGCCTGAATAGCTGGATATGAAGCCCGTCAAAGCGAAATAGGCCATTCGCAATATTGATCCATATCAAGCCATCCGAATCCTGCATAATTGCATTGACCGTTGTTTGCGGCAGATTCGGGATAGCGCCCATATCGGTAAAAAAAGCAGATTGGAAATTCTGCCAACCATGCATAGAATCGATAACACCGGGCAAGTGAAAGGTTTTTTCTGCCCGACATTTGATGTCTTCATTCGCTGAACGCGAAGATATGCCTTCCCAATGAGACAATAGCGGGCGACCATGCGCAAGCATTGCCTGAACGGGTATGCCTAAAAAAAGACACCATAAAAATATCGGTAATAAAAACCGATAGAATTTTGGCCTTTTCGATTTGCCCGATATTCTCATGTTGAACAGTGTCATGTAATAAAAAACTAAACTAACATTCTATAGAAAGAAATTTATCATAAATATTTTAAAAAAAATAATTCCTTAAAAATAAAATATAGATAAAAAATTATGGGTTTATTTGATAGTTTTAT
>NZ_JAIWON010000043.1 GCF_020216885.1 Zymomonas sp.
TCTTGTTCTATTCAGCTACCTAACAGGTAGTAATCCTTAAAATCGGTCAGAAGCCTATCAATTCTGGCCGATCAATAATTTAAAAAAGGGATGCTCCGCCATGACCTATAGTCGTCGTTTTATCCTTTCCACTTTGGTAAGCGTCCCTTTGCTGGTAGCCTGTCGGAAGGGTAAAGCGGCCGAAGCTGATAATTGGACATTATTTAAGAATCGCTTTTTTAAAGATGGCCGGATTTCAGATAGCGGCAATGGGAATATCAGTCATAGCGAAGGACAGGGCTATGGCATGATACAAGCGGAAGCTGCCCATGACAAAGCGACCTTTGATGCTTTGTGGCAGTGGACAAAAACCCATCTCATGCGGCCTGATATGGCACTTTTTGCATGGCGATTTGATCCATCCCAATCCAATCCGGTATCCGACCAGAATAATGCGACGGATGGTGATATTCTGATCGCATGGGCTTTGTTGCGCGCTGAAAAGCGTTGGCCAAAGAATGGTTATGGGCAGGATTCCGAAGCGATTAGAAAATCTATCGGGAAGAAGCTGGTTCTTTCTGGTGGCGGCGAAACCATTCTGCTTCCTGGGTTACAGGGTTTTACTGGCACTGATTATGTTATCTTGAATTTTTCTTATTATATCTGGCCTGCGTTAAAAGCCTTTAATGAGGCTGATAACGGGGCTTGGCATAATGTTATTGAAAGCGGAAAAAAATTATTGGCAAAGGCCAAATTCGGTTTGCCTCAATTACCTACTGATTGGGTTGCCTTCAAAAATAACGGCAATCTTGAACCCGCCGCCGACAAACAACCTTATTTCGGTTTTGATGCCGTTAGAATACCGCTTTATCTGATTTGGGGTGGTGAAGATGCCTTGGCAGCACCTTTTGCTATTTATTGGAATAGCTATCTTTCCCATAATCAGCCCGTTCCGGCATGGGTAGATGTGAATAGCCAAGCTATTGCACCTTATCCTTTATCAAAGGGAGGTATGGCGATTCTTGATCTGGCAATGAATAAGCCCATTACAGCTAAAATTACCGATCAGGATGATTATTATTCTTCAGCTTTATTGGCACTTTCCGAAATTGCTGCGAAAGAAAGACCGCATAACCGCTAAATCTTTTATTGATATCATCCCAATTCCTGAAAAATAGTATAGAATACTCTATCATTTTTTTATGAGGATTGGGCAAGGATGCGTTTATACCCCCTGATAACAGCTATTTTCTTAAGCGGGATGACGTTTCCGGCATTATCGCAATCATCATCCGATATGCCTGTGCCCATGCAGGAAAAGACAGCCGCCGATCTGAATAATCAGGAAGCCAATAGAGATTTTCGGAATTTCTTGGCTTCTATTCGGCCACAAGCTTTGGCGAGCGGCGTCAATGCGCAAAGCTTTGACCGGATTGCTTCGGATTTAACCCCCAATCCCCGTGTTATCCAATTGGATCGCAATCAACCGGAATCGCCAACCGCAAATGCGGTTATACCGCCTTTTGCGCCTTATGCGGCCAGTCATGTTGATGCGGTACGAATTGCTAATGGCCGGAAAAAATATCAGGCTTTACAAAATAACTTAGCCGAAATTGAAAAAGAAACCGGCGTTCCATCAGGGATTATGCTGTCAATCTATGGGCATGAAAGTGGCTATGGTCAATTTTCAGGCAATTTTGATCTTTTACGGTCTCTTGCGACTTTGGCTTATGACGGGCGGCGGCGTGATCTTTTTGTTCAGGAATATATCGCCGCTTTGAAGATTCTTGATTCCGGTATCGATCGTAGCCTTTTAAAAGGAAGCTGGGCTGGCGCAACTGGATCTCCGCAATTTTTACCTAGTGTTTATTTGCGGGTTGCGGTTGATGGCGATCATGATGGCAAGAAAAATATTTGGTCGAGTGAAATTGATGCCTTGGCCTCTATTGGTAATTATCTAAAAACTGCTGGTTGGCAACCCAATATTCCTTGGGGTATTGCCGTGAAGGTGCCAGACAGTCTTGACCGAAGTCTTATTCAATCCGTAACGCCTTCCCAAAAATGTCCTCGTGTTTATGCAAGGTTAAGTCGTTGGCAGCCAGTATCCGAATGGCGTAAACTGGGTCTTGTTTTTATGGGAAGTCATATGCCTTCTGAAAATGAATCGATGGCTTTAATAGAACCGGATGGGGCGGGCGCAACCGCATGGCTGGTTTCTGCCAATTATCGCGCTATTCTGGATTATAACTGTTCCAATTTTTATGCTTTATCTGTGGGGTTACTGGCTGATGCAATCACAGACTAAATTTCATTTTTCTTTTCGACCATGGACGGTTCTTTTACCTTTGTTTGTAGCGGCTTGTGCAGGCCCTCAAACACATCACTATAGTCATAATCACGCGCCCCGTAGTCCGGCGACCAGTCGTCCTTATACGGTCGGCGGTGTGACTTATGTCCCCAAAGATGATCCTTCTTATAATGAAGTGGGTTATGCCTCATGGTATGGAGATGATTTCGCTGGACATCCGACGGCTATCGGAGAAAAATTTTCACCCAATGCCATTAGTGCCGCGCATAAGACGCTGCCGCTGCCTTGCTATGTCGAAGTTACCAATCTTGAAACCGGACGCAGGTTAGTTGTCAGGGTCAATGATCGGGGGCCGTTTGTCCAAGGTAGAATTATTGACCTATCAAGGGGAGCCGCGCGCGCTTTGGGCATTGAAAAGAAAGGCACCGCGAAGGTTCGCGTCAAACGTCTTTAACTATTGTTATTCATGGCTACAAGTTTATCAAGATGAATATTCTTTGTGACCATGCCTTACTATATCGGTGATTCAATGAAGCCAGTTCTATTCTTTTCTGCCTCTGCTCTCTGCTTTACGGCGGCGACCAGCCATGCGGCAGCGCCCCCTTTTGAGACAATTGCACCTATCGCCTATATGAAAGACCTGTCTTCAGGCGCAGTGCTTTATGCAAAAGATGCTGATCGTCGGATGCCACCGGCATCTATGGCGAAGATGATGACTGTCTATGTTGCCTTTGATCTTATCAAAAAAGGGCAGCTTAAACTGGATCAGCCGATTACGGTTCAGCCGGAAACATGGAAAAAATGGCATGGCCCTTCGGCAGGTTCAACGATGTTCCTGTCACCGAATGAACAGGTAAGTGCAGCCAATCTTTTGCATGGTATTGTTACATTATCCGGTAATGATGCCTGTGTTGTTTTATCCGAAGGTATTGCGGGAACAGAACAGGCTTTTGTTGCTTTGATGAATGAAAAAGCACAAAAGATTGGCCTCACTAATTCTCATTTTGGTACAGCTAATGGTTGGCCGGACGGCGGCGCAACCTATGTAACAGCACATGACCTCGAAACTTTGGCTGAAGCCACTATTCGTGATTTCCCCGATCTTTATCGCCAATTCTATGGTCAACGTGAATTTACATGGGGTAAAACCATGGGATCTGGGAAAGATATTACCCAATCCAATCGCGATCCGTTATTGGGCGTTATTGAAGGCGCTGATGGTTTAAAAACCGGACATACCGATGAAGCTGGATATGGCTTTACCGGATCCGCTGAACAACGGGGACGGCGGCTGGTTATGGTGATGGCGGGTTTACCTTCCAATGCAGCCCGTCGGGAACAGTCTATTGCCTTTATGAATTGGGGCTTTAGAGCTTGGAAATCCAAGCCTGTTGTCAGAAAAGGCGTGCGTGTCCAGACAGCCGAAGTGCAGGGCGGTAGTTCTTCTACTGTCGGTTTGGTCGCCCCACGTGATCTGGCGGTTACTTTGCCGATTACGGCTTCGGATCAAATGAAGGTCAAAGTCGTTTACCAAGGCCCTATTAAGGCCCCGATTGCCCAAGGTCAGCATATTGCCGATCTGGTTGTCCTGACATCTGACACTCCACCGCAGGTCACACCTTTGGTGGCTGAAAAAACCGTAGAAAAAGCCGGATTTTTTGGTCGTATTGGTGAAGGTATAAGGTGGCTTCTGGGGCGATTGTGACACACGGATATTTTATCAGTCTGGAAGGCGGAGAAGGAGTCGGAAAATCGACCCAGCTTCGTCTTTTGGCAGCCGCTCTCGAAGAAAAGCTTCAAAAGTCTGTTATCGCCACCAGAGAACCCGGCGGGTGTTCGGGTGGCGACGCGATCCGCCATCTTTTGCTGGAAGGCGATCTGCATCGTTGGACGAATGCAACCGAAGCGCTCTTATTCGCCGCAGCGCGAGCTGAACATGTTGATCGTGTGATAAAACCGGCCTTAAAAAAAGGTAAATGGGTTATTTGTGACCGATTTATTGATAGCTCTCTGGCTTATCAAGGCGATGCCGGCGGCCTTACTCAAGAAGATATCCGTTGTCTTCATCGCATCGGCAGTCAAGGTATTTTACCTGATCGCACCTTCCTTTTAACCTTGCCGGAAGGTGAGGGGATTCGGCGCGCACAGGAACGCGACAAAAATAAAGGAAACCGTTTTGAACAGCGGACAATCGATTACCATAAAAAAGTAAATGATAGCTTTTTACAGTTAGCCGCCAGAGAACCAGAGCGCTTTCGGGTCATTGATGCAAGCGGTAACCCTGAAGAAGTGCATCATCATCTTCTTGATGCTTTGGATGATTTATTGCCCTGATGTCTCAATTATTAGGTCACGATACGGCAATAAAGGCTTTCCGTCATGCAGAAGACAGTGGACGACTGCATCATGCTTGGCTTTTAACGGGGGCAAAAGGGCTTGGAAAACGGCTTTTTGCTGACAAGGCTGCGGCGTGGCTGTTAGCTCATGCGGTTAATCCAGATATCCGAAAGAATATCGCTTCGGATTCTTTGGATATACCGGAAGATAATCCGACCTTGTCTTTGATAAAGGCGAGTAGCCATCCTGATTTGTTGCGTTTGGAAAGGCTATTTCGCGATAGCAAAGAACAGGAACGCGCCCGTAATATCACAGTCGATCAAGTCAGAACTATTCAAAAGCTGTTTGCAACAACGCCTGCCTTATCCTTCCGGCGTGTTGTTATTATTGATTCCATTGATGATTTAGAAAGATCGGCGGCGAACGCTCTATTAAAAAACCTTGAAGAGCCGCCTGCTGGAACGATTTTCTTTCTGATTAGCCATGCAGCAGGCCGTCTTTTGCCCACTATCCGGTCAAGATGCCGCATTTTATCCTTTCATTTATTAGAGGATAACCTTGTTGCTGAGATTTTAAAACATCATCTCCCTGATATTACGGCAGGAGAATTGGCTAGTTTGATCAAAATCAGTCGAGGCGCAGCGGGATATGGTTTAAGATTTGCTGGTCTTGATATGGCTGAACTGGATAATGCCATAGAAAATATTGTCAAAACAGGCGATAGAGATTTCCTATTACGGAGCAAGCTGGCACAAAGTCTGTCTCTAAAGTCGGCGCAAGGCCGCTACGAGGCTTTTTTGGAGCGGGCACCCTCGCGAATTTCAGCTGAAGCCCGTTCTTTGAAAGGAGAAAAACTGGCACAAGCTATTCATTTATGGGAAAAAGCCCGCCAGCTTGGCAATGAAGCTGTGTTATTTTCTCTTGATCCACAGGCAACCGTCTTCACTCTGGCCGGATTTCTTGCCAGATTAGCCCCAACACACATATAGATTTGGTAAAGTTTAAGATGTCTCAATCTTTTTATATTACGACGGCTATCAGTTATCCTAATGGCAAGCCTCATATTGGTCATGCCTATGAAGCTATCGCATCGGATGCGCTTGCCCGTTATCATCGTTTGGCAGGGGATGATGTCTATTTCCAAACCGGAACCGATGAACACGGTCTCAAAATGGCACAGACAGCTCGTAATCGTGATATAGAACCGATCGCTTTAGCAGATGAAATGTCTTCCCATTTCAAGACAATGGATGATGTTTACAATATCTCTTATGATCGGTTTATCCGCACTACCGAAGCGGAACATCATAAAGCCAGTCAGGCCTTGTGGAAAATCTTGGCTGATGCTGGTCATATCTATCTGGGACGCTATGAAGGCTGGTATTCTATCCGTGACGAAGCCTTTTATAAAGAAGAAGAGCTTGTAACCGATTCCAAGGGAGAAAAGCTGTCACCGCAAGGCACGCCTGTTGAATGGAATGTCGAAGAAAGCTGGTTTTTCAGACTGTCCGCTTTTCAGGATAAATTATTGGCCTATTACGAAGCCCATCCAGATTTTATTCAGCCGGAAGCCCGTCGAAATGAAGTGATTAGTTTTGTTAAATCTGGTTTGGCCGATCTTTCGATTTCCAGAACCAGCTTTGATTGGGGTATTCCTGTTCCGGATTCCCCCGGACATGTCATGTATGTCTGGATTGATGCTTTAACCAATTACCTGACGGGTGCCGGTTATCCTGACAATAAAGAACGCTTTGATCGTTACTGGCCAGCCGATATCCATGTTATTGGTAAGGACATTATCCGTTTTCACGCGGTTTATTGGCCAGCCTTCCTGATGGCTGCTAATATTGCTTTACCGAAAAAAGTGTTTGGACATGGCTTCCTTCTGAATAGAGGGGAAAAGATGTCGAAATCGGTTGGTAACGTGGTCGATCCTATCGACATGGCTAAAATTTATGGCGTTGATCAGATCCGCTATTTTCTTCTGCGGGAAGTGACTTTCGGGCAAGATGGAAGCTACAGCCATGAGGCGATTGTAAATCGGATCAATGCTGATCTCGCGAATGATTTCGGTAATTTGGCACAGCGTTCTTTATCCATCATTGCCAAAAATGGCGCAAAAGTACCTAGCCCTGAAGATACCCGCGCAGAAGATCAGGCTTTGATGGAAAAGATTGCCGGTATCCCGCATCAGGTTGCAACCGCGATGAATAACATTGCTCCCAATCAGGCATTGGATGCAATTTGGCGCGGAGTGGGTGAAGCCAATCTTTATATTTCGGAACAAGCACCTTGGACGGTCAGAAAAACAGACCCAGTGCGTGCCGATACCATTTTATATTGGACAATCGAAGCCGTGCGCCAATTGGCTATTTTAAGCCGTTGGGCATTGCCGGATAGCTGTGATGCTTTGCTTGATTTATTAGGGCAGGGGGCTGATCAGCGTGATTTTCGCGCTTTATCTGCACCCTTAGTTCCGGGGCTGCCCCTCCCGAAACCGGTCGGTGTATTTCCTCGTTTTGTTGAGAATGACAAAAATAATTCGGAAAAAGCAGCCAAGGATAAAGCCTGATGCTGATTGATAGCCATTGTCATCTTAATTATCCCGGCATGCTTGAAAAACAGCCGGAGATTTTACAACGCGCGCGGCAGTCGGGTGTGACCGGAATGGTCAATGTCGCGACGAAGGAATCCGAATGGGAACCTATTGTCGCAACAGCCACACGGGAAAAAGATGTCTGGGCAGCCGTTGGTATTCATCCCAATGAAGCGGCTGCCCATGAAAATATAACTAGCCAAAGATTGATCGAAGCAGCAACCCATCCTCGGGTTGTTGCTATCGGTGAAAGCGGGTTAGATTATTTTTATGGCGAAAATGACTTTGACCAACAAAAAGCGAGTTTTCGTGAGCATATTATGGCTGCCCGCGAAACGGGCTTACCGTTGATCGTCCATACAAGAGACGCAGAAGAAGACACTGCCAGTATTATCGAAGAAGAAATGGCAAAAGCGCCGTTTAAAGGGCTGATCCATTGTTTTACAGCCAGTCGTTCTTTGGCTGAAAGAATGCTGAAACTAGGATTTTATATCTCTATTTCAGGTATCATTACCTTTAAAAATGCCGAAGATTTACGCCAAACGGTCAAAAATCTGCCTTTAGATCGTTTGATGGTTGAAACGGATTCCCCGTTTCTGGCACCGGTTCCCCATCGCGGTAAAAAAGGGGAACCTGCTTTCGTTGCAGATACAGCGCATTTCCTTAGTCAGATGTTTGGCATGGAATATGAAGCCTTCACAGATATGACGAGCCGTAACTTCCTCAAATTATTTGATAAGGTGAAATTATGAAACTCCGTCTTCTCGGTTCTGGCACATCATCCGGTGTGCCTATAATCGGGAATAACTGGGGAACATGTGACCCGAATGAGCCTAAGAATAACAGGACAAGGGCTTCTTTATATCTGGAAACGGATCAGATCAAAATCTTGATTGATACGTCGCCCGATATGCGATCGCAGCTTTTGAAAGCCGATATTTCAATTCTTGATGCGGTTTTATGGACGCATGATCATGCCGATCATTGCCATGGCATTGATGATTTGCGGCCTATCTTTCATCGGCGAGGAGAACCTATTCTGGGATTTGCTAGAGCTGAAACTTTATCGGGTTTGAAACAGCGTTTTTCTTATGTCTTTGATGGATATGGTGATTATCGTGCAACTGTTGAAGCCCATGTCTTGCCTGATCATCTGACTATAGGCGATGTTGAGATTTCGGTAACGGATCAGCCTCATGCGAGGATAACCAGTGCCGGTTTTTGCTTTAAGCATAAAAATATTCGTATCGGATATGCGACTGATTTCAATAACATAACAGACGAAATGGCGAAATTGTATCAAGGTGTCGACCTTTGGATTGTAGATACCTTGCGGGAAAGGCCACATCCATCACACCCCCATTTGGCCATGATTTTGGAATGGGCTGAAAAGCTACAGGTCAAAAGGGCAGTGACATGCCATATGGATAATTCGATGGATTATGCGACTTTATCGCAAAAATTGCCGGATTATATGGAAGTCGGATATGATGGCTGGACAACAGAAATCTAGATACAATCAATAATCGGGCAGGGGGGTAAAACCCCCATTCCTTTTTCTTGCCTTCTGATAAAAAAATTTGAGAGCTCTTCTTTGTAATCTGCCCTTTTATTGCAAGAAGCTCTTTTCGAGAAAATTCATGCCATGAAGACATTTCTATTTTGGGAATTGATAGAAAGAATTTGAAAAAGAAAAATATCAGACGTCCATAAAGGGAAGAGACTTCATTGATAAAAAGCGATCAGATAGACAAGAGCCGTATTTTATCAAGAGAGGCTCATTTAAAGGGGTTCCTTGAGGGGAAATTGGTTTTATTTAACATAATATATATTATCAGACTTACAGTAAGAGGCCGCTTCTATGGATAAAGACGCTTCACAATCCCAAAAATCTGATTTTTCTTCCATTGATACACTGCGTCAAATTATGGCGCGTTTGCGTGATCCAGCGAAAGGTTGTGCATGGGATGCCGCACAAAATTTTTCGAGCATTGCGCCTTATGCCATTGAAGAAGCCTATGAAGTTGTTGATGCTATCGAGCAACAAGATATGCATGAGTTAAAAAACGAGCTTGGAGACTTACTCCTTCAAGTCGTGTTTCATTCTCAAATGGCTTCGGAAAAAAATCTGTTTACTTTTGATGATGTCGTCGCCGCTATCTGCCAAAAGATGATCCGTCGTCATCCGCATGTTTTCCAAGAGAAAGATATAGATGCGACCCGCATTAAGGGTAATTGGGAAAAGATTAAGGCCGAAGAACGTTCTGAAAAAAAATCAAATGATTCTGGTGCGTTGGCAGGCATTGCTAAGGCTTTACCGGCACTTATACGCGCCAAAAAAATACAGGAACGCGCGGCCAGAACCGGATTTGACTGGTCAGATACTGTTGGCCCCAGAACCAAAATTGATGAAGAATTAGCCGAAGTCGATAATGCCACCGATCATGAAAATCTGATTGAAGAAATCGGTGATGTCCTCTTTACTGTCACGACTTTTGCAAGACATCATGGCATTGATGCGGAGCAAGCCCTTAAAAAATCGAATGAAAAATTCGAAAATCGTTTTAAAATAATGGAAGAAATTGCGGGTGGCGATATTACGCCCCTACCCTTATCCGAGAAAGAAAATTTATGGATTGCAGCAAAAAATTACGAAAAATCTAATAATAAAAAATAGATATAACAATATTGAATTTTAACTATATTCTGTCATTTGAGAAATTCTTGCGCGCTCTACCTCTATAGATAGAGCCTTTCTTTTTAACGTCACTTTTTTATTT
>NZ_JAIWON010000044.1 GCF_020216885.1 Zymomonas sp.
TTAGAAAAATCTATCTAAAAAATGATCATACTATGAAAAGAATAATCAGAAAAGATTTTGCCGTATTGTCCCTGCTCTCTATCGGACTCTTTTTACCGTCAGTAGACAATAGCCACCGTCATAAACAATAAACAGGGTAAGATTTTTATATCTGTTCTTCATATAAAACCCAAAAAAACGCTTTATCTATCAAATAAAGCCCTGCCCTTATTCTTTTCATTGAATGTTTACTATTTTTATTAAAAAATAAGCATAAAATACTGATAAAAAATAATTTTTTTATAAAATAGCACCCATATTATTTTATATATGGATGCTATTTTTTTTATATTCTGACCTAACGGTGACGGATATTAGCTGGCCGCCCTCGCCTTTTTATTAAGCGAGGATCGATACCACTGCGCCCTCGCCCACGACGCGACATTTTGACCGCAGGTTCGGCATCGGGCAATTCAAAGCGCAAGGAACCGCCTATTGGATCAGCCTCCATCAGACGTAAATCTATCTTTTGACCAATCTCATATCGGGTCCCGCTATCCTGTCCTTCAAGACTTTGAGTAGCTTCATCATAACGGAAATATTCATGCCCCAAAGTTGAGACTGGAACCAAACCATCCCCCCCTAATTCGGGAACAGTTGCAAAGAAGCCGAATTCCCGCACGCCTGTAATTCTGGTAGGCATAATTTCGCCGATATATTGTGAAAAATACGCCGCAATATAACGATCAATCGTTTCCCGTTCGGCTTCCATTGCCCTTCTTTCAGCATGGCTAATCTTTTCGCCAATGACTGACATATTTTCAGCATCCTGTGACGGTAAAGAAGTCGACGCAGGAATAGTGTGATTATCATGAGATGATTTGAGTTTAGGCTTACCGCTTTCGAGATGATAGGCACCTACTAAAGAGCGATGCACCAGTAAATCGGCATAACGCCTGATAGGACTGGTAAAATGAGCATAACTACCCAAGGCAAGCCCAAAATGTCCCATATTCGCTGGTGAATAATAGGCTTGTGTCTGGCTCCTTAAAATCTGCTCCATGATGCGGGCGCGGGATTCCTCATCGACTTCCAAGCGTTCAATCAGATGATTGAAAATTTGAGGTTTAATTACCTGTCCCAAAGCAAAAGCGATAGAGAAAGTCTTAAGATAATCTCTTAACGCAACCAATTTTTCACGGCTGGGAGGTTCATGCACCCGATACATTACAGGCGCTTTTTTCGCTTCCAAAGCCTTGGCAGCCGCAATATTGGCCGCAATCATGAAATCTTCGATTAGCTGATGGGCATCCAGCCTTTCGCGTGTTGCGACTGACAGAATTTCACCTTTTTCGCCTAGAACCACCCGTCTTTCAGGTAAATCCAATCCTAAAGGTTGTCGATTTTTACGGGCATGATTCAAGGATTCCCAGCACGCCCATAATGGTTTTAAAACGGTTTCGGTTAACGGACTTTTTAATTTTCCATCAATCGCATCTTGGGCATCTTCATAAGCGATATTAGCAGCCAAACGCACTTTTGCCCGCGTAAACCGCCATGATTTCAATTTACCATCAACGCCTATCGTCAGATGGCAAGCAAGTGCCGCCCTATCGACATTTTCCTTTAACGAACAAACATCGCCAGACAATTTTTCTGGCAACATAGGGATAACCTGATCAGGGAAATAAACACTATTCCCTCTTTTACGCGCTTCGCGATCAAGGGCTGTTCCCGGTCGGACATAAAAAGAGACATCGGCAATGGCGACGACAGCTTGATATCCTCCTTTATTATCAGGATTATCATCGGGAGCCGCCCAAACCGCATCATCATGATCTCGGGCATCAGCGGGATCAATCGCAATAATCGGCAAATGCGTTAAATCTTCACGGTTACCAAGATCAAGATCAGCAACTGTTTCAGCTTCTTCTAAAACATCATAAGAAAAATGATCAGGAATATTATATTTATGAATGGCAATCAGGCTAAAACTTTTAGGCTGGAAAGGGTCGCCTAATCTTTGGGTAATTCTTGCGGTGACCCGAGGTGGACGCCCTGCCTTTTCAGCCAGAACCAATTCACCCAATTCTGCATTACCGGCATCAGAAACCGGCCATGATTTTTTGTCTTTTTTTTCAACAGGTTTCAGCCAAAGTTTATCGCCTTCAAGGCATAAGATGCCAAGAATGCCGCTTTCAGCAGGGATGAGTTTTCTTAAAACAAAAGCCTGCCATTCACCATCGACTTGCTCGGTTTTAACTAGAACTCTGTCCCCTTCGGACAATCCAGCTTTCTTTTTCTTCTCAACAATTTTGACTTTGGGGATGGGTAAATGTTCGGCCTGCCACTTTTCCGGCTGCGCAAGAACGGAACCCGCACCATCGCTATCAATGACTTTTAGAATAGTTACCTTGGGTAACCCGCCCATCAGATGGAAAGCGCGTCCCGGTGAAGAATCAATCAGACCTTCATCTGCCATATCTTTCAACAAAGCCTTCAAGGCAATTTTACTTTGCCCCTTCAGACCGAAATGGCGCGCGACTTCCCTTTTTCCAACGGGTTGAGAAGATGATGAAATAAATTCGAGGATCTGCTTGGATGTAGGCAGATCACTATTGGTTTTCTGTTTCGATGAACGGGTCATAAGGGGGACGATCAGTCCTTTTTTAAAAGAGAATTTCCGACTTCAGACATCTTCTCGGGATAGAATAGCTATAAGGCATCATCCCCCTTATGATAAAGACGTTTAAAGTGAACTTTCAATCCACGATTTCAACTGGCTTTTCGGCGCGCCACCGGTGCGGGTAGCCACGACTTCGCCATTTTTGAAAAGCAGCAAGGTCGGAATGTTGCGAATGCCGAAACGGCTAGCTGTTTCGATATTATTATCGACTTCAACTTTGGCTAAAGTCATTTTACCTTCAAGTTCGCTGGCAATTTCACCTAAAGCGGGTGCAATCTGACGGCAAGGCCCACACCATTCTGCCCAGAAATCCACAACAACAGGCACCGGTGATTTTAAAACATCGGATTCAAAACTAGCATCGGTAACGTTGATAACGCTCATTGTAATCGCTCCTGACGGGGATATGAATTTATATAGTATGATCTAATAGAAATACCATTTCATGCAATGCCGAAAATCCGATCACTATATCTGATTCTCTGACTGAATATCACCCTTGTCCATTTGGACGAAATAATCATGCAGGAAGGATTGCTCGAAGGATACCAGTTTCGGAGCCGTCGTATAAAGCAAAGAAGCCTCGATATTATAATCGGGAAAAATCTTTTCTAAAGCAACGACATAGGCAGCTAACTGTCTTTGATAGGCTTCGCTAACCTGTTCTTTGGTTGCGGGCACCCGTCGGCCTGTTTTGAAGTCAACGATATGAACCTGTTTCTTATCCCTATTTATCCAGAGACGGTCAACCATCCCTGAAATAACATGTTCGCCTACTTTGGCCGCGATGGGGGCTTCAGCCAAGGCTCTTTCAGAAAAGATATCGCGATAAGCGGGGTTGTTCATCGCATCGCAGGCATCTGTTATTAGGCTATTTTGTAACGCGACATCCTTGACTCCAGCGGAAGTCTCAAGCCAGCGGAGTCCAGCCTTTCTCCGTTCTTCAACAGGAAGCATAGGAAGGCGTTCAAACAAAGCATGTAACAGAGTCCCTCGCTTCGCAGCCGTGATAGAGGCGCCATCGGGAGGCGGGTTAGAGGTATTATCTTTTACTAGATCGGAAGGTCTTAATGGATAAGCGGGTTTAGGTTCTTCTGGTATTTCGCTTTTGATCCATGAAGGCATAGCTTCTTTAAGCAAGGCAGGTTGCTTCTTTGGTATATCGGTGACTTTTTTGCGGCCTCCCCAATGGTAGACGGCTTTTTGTTGCCACATAGTATCTTCTTGCCATGCAATACCCATAGCCGTGACAGCACGGGTCGCGCAGGCATACCAACTGTCTTTTGGAGGAATGTTTTTCGCACGGCTGCCAAGATGGCCGGTAATAACAAGATATTCTTCGGCACGTGTGGCCGCCACATAGAGAAGCCGCCAATGCTCTTGTAAATCTTTGGCCTTCTTCTCATTGATGATGTCACCAAAATCAGAAGGGAGATAAGCGATATCGTCATTACTAGGCATCGGGATTGGCGCATTGGCCTCATCAAGTGGCCAAGTGATGATTTCTTTTCTGAAACCGCTTGATTGATGTGGATCGCGGGTGGCATCAGCAAGAATAACGACGGGGGCTTGTAGGCCTTTTGCACCATGGACAGTCATGATTCGGACGGTATTTTGTCGCACCGATGGGTCGCGTTTGATTTCGACATCTCCGCTGTCGAACCAGTCGAGAAAACGCTGAAAAGACGGGGTTGTTTCGCTTTCCAACAGCAAAGCGGCGTTTAGCAATTCGTTAATGGGGTCGCGCGCCTCTTCACCCAGCCTTTCCAACAATTTTCGGCGACCTTCACCCTTCCCGCTCAACAGCATTTCAAGGAAGCGATAGGGCGTAATAAAATCAGCCTTGGAAAGCCATTCCCGAATAATATCCCATGTCTCTTTTTCGGCTTCGCTTTTTCGCAGGCGGTCAAAGAGACTTTCTTTTTTCGCTCTTTTGGCAGCAAGCCTATAAAGGCGATCTTGATCCCAGCCGATCAAGGGCGAAACCAATAGACAGGCCAAGGTTAAATCATCATCCGGTTGCAACACAAAGCGGATAGCCGATAACAAATCAGAGACAGCCAAAGGCGCGGTCAATGTCAAACGGTCGAGACCCGCGACTGGAATTTTTTGGGCATGAAGACAGCCCACAATCAAGGAAGCCAGCCGTCCTCGATTACGCACCAGAATAAGAATATCCCTTGGTGCAGCATTCCGTCCCAAAGCGGGCAGATAAAGAGGCGTTTTCGGATTAAGCCAAGCCTCTATCTGGCGAGCCAAACGAATGGCCAGTTCCAATTCGCCATTTTCAAGCTGTTCTTCATCATCTGCGTCAGTCTCTTCTGGAGTATTTTCGTCTTCTTCCTGATAATCAGAGATTGGTTGCCATAGGACAACGCTTCCGCCCAGATCAGACCTTGCTGATTGATGCGGTTGCAGGGATTGCTGACTGATACCAATGCCGCCGCAACTGCTTTCAATATCGGCCAGCATTTGATCAACCATCGCCAGAATAGGCGGGGTTGACCGGAAGGAACGGTTTAAAGACAGATCAAGAATTTCCCGTCCACTGCCCTGAGATTTATCATTAAAATAATCACGAGCATCAACAAAGGCCTGAGGATCCGTGCCTTGGAAGCCATAAATGGCCTGTTTAAAGTCCCCGACAGCAAAAATACTACGAGAGGCTTCGACGGATTTTGCGCTTTCACCCGAAAAGAAATCTTCGGCCAGAGCCGAGATAATAGCCCATTGAAAAATATTGGTGTCTTGCGCTTCATCGACCAAAATATGATCGGTTGTCCGATCCAGTTTATAACGCACCCATTCCCCGATACCCGGCGTCCTAAGTAAGGCAACACTGGTTTCAATCATATCATTGAAATCGACCAGACCCGCTTCTTTCTTGGTCTGTTGCCATGCCTGACTATAGGCCTGTCCGGTGCGAAGTGCCGCTATCGCGAATTGCGAAAATTCATAGCGTTTTTTTAGGCTGACAATATGGTTAATCGCCTTGCTAAGCGCGATCATCCATTCCTCATATTCAGGAGCGATCTTTTTCGTGATACCAGTCGGTGCTTTTTTCAATTCCCCTTTTTGCGTTAAGACCAGACTTTGGAAATCACCAAGACTTGCCAGTCTGTCAGCCGGAGAGGCTGCAACAAAATCCTGAATAAGCGCCAAATTTTTATGGGCGGTCGCTGTGTCCCATTTTTCATTAGCTTCGGCTATCTGTCGAAGAAGCGCAAAATCAAAATGATCGTCATCGCAGGCTTCTTTTAAGACCTGATTGATATCTGAAAAAGGCAAATCCAGCGCGCCTTTTACCCGACTTTCAATGGCTACCCCTAAATTATTTAAAGCGAAAGCGTGAAAGCGGCATTGATAGATATAATCTTCAGCGCCCTGTTCGCCAAGTTTTTCAGCCAATAAAGCGATATCATCGTCTTTGATATGATAAGGCGGTGTTTGATGATCGAGTATTCGGGTTAGTGTCTTTTTCGCCTCTGTTGCCTCTTCTCGCCCTTCGATTAGCCGAAATCCCGGTATAAGTCCCGCTTCGACCGGAAAAGCTGTTAGCAAGGATTGGCAGAAGCTGTGAATAGTTTGTATCCTCAAACCACCCGGCGCATCCAGCACCCGCGCAAACAGCGTTCGCGCCAAAGCCAGCGTATCCCTATCATAACGCGCCCCCAAGGCCTGCAATTCTTCTCTTAACTCGTCATCACTCAGCTGAATGACCCATTTTGCCAGTCGTTGATTGATACGTTCTGACATTTCGGCAGCCCCTGCCTTGGTGAAGGTCAGACAAAGGATGCTTTCTGGAGCAGCACGATTTAAAAGAAGCCTGAGAACCCGTGCGGTCAGAACATGAGTTTTTCCCGTCCCAGCAGAAGCCGACAGCCAAATATTGCCTTTAGGATCGGATGCCTGACGCTGTTCTGCCTCCAAAGGCATTAATCGCTGTGGATGAGCCATAGGATTCCTTTAATTTTGCGCCGGTTTGGATTGGGGGTTACTGCGCCATTCATCAAAACGCATTAGCTGAACATAGTCATCATAGAGTTTCTTGCCACGATGGGGGCGTGCGGTAAAAGGCGTTTGGTTGTGAAGATAGTCATTTGTAACGTGCATAAAGCGTTCTTCGGCCATATTCAGAAAATCTTCTGGCAACAGAGCATTCTTGCCGCTTCCCAATACAGAGCGAGAATAACCAGCCGTTTTCTTTCTTAAATCCTGTGCCATTGACCAATATTCAAAGGCGCTTACCTGCCCTTTGATATCTTTTATGCCGTTATGTTCGATCAAAAGCCCCAAAAGAGCAAGCTGCAACATATCGCCATTTCTGACCGATGCCGCCGATGGAGGTGTGCCGGTTTTATAATCAACAATCGCGAGAGAGCCATCACCGATACGATCAATACGGTCAACAAAGCCGAATAATTCGATACCGTTTATCTGGGCGCAGCCTTTCCTTTCTACATCAAGAATTGTCCGTCCTTCGGTGGCATTTTTCTGAACCTCACCTTCAATCCAGTCTATTGCTTGCAACAATCGCGGCAACCAAAGTGTTTTTTGGATAATATGAGCGTTGATGGATTCCAAGACAGCCAAGGCGCGCGGCTTTAATTTCCCGATGCGGCTGTTATCTTCTTTAACCCAATTTTCAAGAATACTGTGAATAAGGCTACCGCGCCATGCCGCCGTGGGTTCGGCATCAACGGGATCCAGTTTTCTTAAGCCCAAGATATTGCTGGCATAATAGCTATAGGGATCAGATTGCAGACTGTCGAAGCGCGTAACGGCGATACGTTTCGGGCGGTCTGAAACAGGCGGATTAGGGGCTGGCCTTGTGACGGGTCTAAAACCCTGTGGTTCATCGAGCTGTCGCGCCCAATAAGGAAGATTATCGGCATGGTGTAAGTTGGAGGCCATGGCTTCCAATCGCAACCAAAAACGGGAAGGCATTGTTGGCGCTCTGGCATCCCGTCTGGCACGGGTCAGCAATATTTTTTTTGCTCCCAAAACCGAAGAAAAGTCATGGGCGGCAATACCAATTCGCAATTCTAGCCCCGGCAAACCAAGTTCGGAACGAATTCGAGGCGCAAGCCATGGATCGGCTTCCTTGATCGGTGGCCAAACCGTTTCATTCAGACTGGCTGCAATCATCAAATCGGCATGTTGCAAGCGGGCTTCGATTAAACCCCAGATAAAGATACGGGGATGGCCGCCGGTCATCGGTCTGACGGCTTGTTTATCCATCAACTGCCGCAAGACATGCGCAAAATCGGAAAAGCGCATATCTTCGTTATGATCGGCGGCTAAAGATTCAATTTCAGCAATCAAATCGGCGGCCAAATGACCCGCAGCCTCTGTCCATATTTTTTCACCGGCTATTTTATTGGCCGTTTCCCGTAAAATTTTAACAATTTGGGTTAACGGTAAGGAGGACTGATAATGTTGATTGAGTGGTTCAAAAGCTATCTTGGTTTTGTTCCACCATTCCAGTAATTCAGGGTCGGCTTTTTGATCTTCAACGGCTTCGGTAATTTTAGCCGTAATTCCGGCCAGACCATTTCTTAAAAGAGGCCCCCGTAAAATCATATCAAGGCTACGGACATGATCGCGCCATAGATCACGGTCTTCACCAAAAGCAACCAAGGGATGCTTGGCTATCGCGAGGAAACTCACTGCTGAAAAATGATCGGCAGCGAGCGAAACCAGATCAAGCAATAATAATCCGGGAGGCGTAAGCGATAACGGTCGCCCCGCACTATCATCGGCATCAATGCCAAAACGCTTTAATAGAGCGGAGACCCTAATCGCCAAAGCCCGATCAGGTGTTACCAATGCCGCCGTCTGGCCTTTTTCTTCAACGGCCTCCCTTAAAGCCAAAGCGATAACTTGGGCTTCTTCTTCAGGATGAGCCGTTTCAATAACCGATAAATTCGGAAAAGCCCGTTCTTTTTCAGGAAGACTACGCCAGCGATCCGTATAGCGCGCTGGAGCCATCACATGACGAATGGCCTGTTCGCGGTTATCTGGATGGTGATTTTTCGGCGGATCCCATTCTATTACTTCTTTCCGGTCAACGCCCATTCTGTCCAGCAATAATTTTAACTGGAATTGAGGATGGCTTTCAAGCGAAGGCTGTTTCATGCCGGTATCGGGATCGCGTTCATGAGGGCCTAATAGCTGCCATTCTTCGTCTGACATGCTGTTATCAAGACCGGGAAGAACAACAAGCCCGTCTTCCATTTCCGAGATAACACGCAACAAACGGGCAGATACTGGCGATCCTGTAATCGCACCAGCGGCAATAACCGGTTTTTCACTGGGCGGCTGTGTTTTCCATCTCTCCGCAAGGCGATCAAGTAGTCGGTTCCGACGTTCCTGACTTTCAATCTGCCCTGTTTCTTTTAGGGCTTCCGGCCATTCGGTAATGATACATTCGAGCAATTTCAAAGAAGCCTGCCAATGGCGAGCCAGTTCTTCTTCGGCCATAGGGTCGATCAACTGGGTCAGTTGTTCAGGATCAATTTCTGCCGCCATCAACTGATCCAAGGTCAGCGCCAATTCTTCGGCCAAACGGTGGGCTTCGGGAACGGCAATAGTCCGTCCCTGTTTTTGCATTACCTTTTTAACAAGGCGGGTTAATCGGAAATGCCGTTCCAAAGGCGGGATCGCCGGTGGTAACGGATCGATCATATCAACCGGATCAAGAAAAGCGCCCAGTCGATCATCCAAGAGAGGATCCCCGACCGGCACCATTCGGGGTAATAACAAGCCGGAAGACGACTGACGCACAAAGGCTTCTGTTATAGCCCGAATGGAACGGTTATTGGGTAGCAGGATCAATCCCTGTGCCAATGTCATTGGATCGTCATAGCGTTTGATCAGGCCTTCGACCAAGGCATCAGTAAAAGAACGATGGAAAGGTATCGTAAAGAGACGGGATTTTTCCAGCATATTCAAAATTAACCGCGTCTAAGAATGTTATCGGTTACCTTGACAGCTTTTGGCGTGCTGACATCAAACCAGATACCATCATGCACCAAGCCGTATAAGCGGCCTTTGTTCATGGCCTGATCGCGAATATATTGGCTGCGGAAAGCGCCGTCCGGCGTATTTTCCAAAAAGCGTTTGGACATAATTTGGATGCCGCTAAAAACAAAAGGCGCAACTTTACCCGAAATTTTAGGCTGGATTTGCCCCATAGCATTCATATGGAAATCGCCCTGCCCGTTATAGCAATCAGCATGAGATAACGGCACCAGTAATAACAAAGCATCCATCTTCTCATCATCCCAATGACGGGTCAGAAGTTCAATAGAATTAGCCGTGCCATCAAGCCAG
>NZ_JAIWON010000045.1 GCF_020216885.1 Zymomonas sp.
AAATTATCACTGCTGATAACCAAAAAGAGATCATCTTGAATAAGGGGTAAGGCTTTTTTGATGCCGCCGCCCGTTTCAAGAAGTTCATCCTCTTCATGAGAAATCTGGAGGTCGAAATCTTTGGCAGTATGACGCAAATGCGCTTCCAAAGGTTCGCTCATATAATGGGTGTTGACGACAACACGAGTGATGCCGCTCTCCTTGAGATGATCGAGAGCGTGGTCGATCAAAGGCTTGCCGCCAACTTCGACCAAAGGTTTCGGACGGGTTGCCGTTAGGGGGCGCATCCGTTTACCAAAACCGGCAGCCAGAATCATCGCCGTGCGGATAAGGCTTTGCGGCTTTTTGTTTTTCAACGTTATCGTCTTACTCAAGCTTTTCATTCTTTTCTCCTGCCCCCTACCTGAAATGAAGATGAGCGGCTTCTAGCAAAGTCGCGGCCGTCTTAAAATCATTTATCAATATTCGAGCGGTGGCCAGCGATTTTCCCAATAGCTGGGACGCTGCCATGTTAGTCGCCGCCGATTGTCTTCGAGAATATCAAGATGCAAAGCCAACCGATCAGGCCATATTTGGTCGATAACCTGTCCCAATCTTTCTGGCCATTCTACGAGCAAAGCCCCGTAAAAAGCGAATTCATCTAGCCCCAATTCCTGAATATCTTCGGGATTATCGAGGCGATATAAATCGACATGGGCAACAGGCAGACTGACTTCTGGGGGTTCGTAATCAATCATCAGTGCAAAACTGGGCGAAGGCACTTCTTCCTGAAAACCTAATTCGCTTAAAATACCCCGCGCTAGACTGGTTTTACCTGCACCCAAATCACCGGAAAGGGTAATGATATCCCCAGTTTG
The DNA here is from genome assembly GCF_020216885.1 of Zymomonas sp. Taxonomy (GTDB): domain Bacteria; phylum Pseudomonadota; class Alphaproteobacteria; order Sphingomonadales; family Sphingomonadaceae; genus Zymomonas. The sequence goes on from NZ_JAIWON010000045.1 coordinate 858, forward strand.
AAGAGATCGTCCCAGATAACGCCCTGCTTCTTCGGTAGCGGCGGCATCTGCCAGAATTATTTCCTGTATGCTCATCTTTTTACTATCGTCTAGGAAGGCTACATATTTCTTACAAAGCAGGCACATGGCGCGGCAAGGTAATAATGAAATGTGTCTTCTGGTTATGATTTGAATCAATATGAATTGATCCGCCATGCAAAGCAATAAAACGGCGAATAAGTGGGATCGCGATACTGCTGCTTCCTTTGCCGCCGCGAACGGATTGGCCATATTCGGAAAAATGGTCAAAGATCGGATCGGATAAAGAGGATTCAACATGCCCTTGTCGAGAAGAAGACAGGATATCTGCGTCATCGACTATGACAATCGAGATATGGTCGCCTGTCCCCGAAGCCTGTAACTGCACTGTGCCGCCACGCGGGTTGCGGGCAAGCGCAATCAGTAACATATGGTTGATCGCACGGGACAGACGCTGCGGATCGCTTTCTATCATGCCGAGATTGTTATCCAGTTTGAGTTCAAAATGGATGCCTAGCTCTTCTGCTCTTTTGGTAAGGGCGGTTGCCATATCTTGAAGAAGGGGCTTGATGTCAACATTCTGTCGATCAAGCTCAAGATTACCGGATTCAAGCAAAGTTAAGTCAAGAATATCGTCAATAAGCGTGCTTAATCGCGCAACCGCATCAAGAATGGCCGCGACATAATCATTCGCCATTTGGGACAGATCGCCACAATAGCCTTGTGCTAACATTTCAGCAAAGCCGCTGATAGAGGTCAAGGGCGTTCTGAGTTCATAGCTCATATTAGCGACAAAATCGGTTTTTAACCTATCCGCTGCTTCCAAAGCTTCATTACGGTCGCGAAGAGCGCGTTCCATTCGCCAGCTATCAGTCACATCCAACATCGTCAGAAGGATATTCCCATCTGGCAAGGGAATAGTCGAAAAGTTGAAATGCTGTTGGTCGATAAAGGCGATATGCCCATGTTTGGGTTGCCTCTCGATCATCGTCATCCGAATGGCATCGCTAATATAGTGGCTATGCTCGGTATTTTCTAAACGAAGGCGGGTTTTCTGGGCTAACTCGTCAACTCGTGGATGTGTCGAGAGCCATTTTTCATCAATCTGCCAAATATCGGTAAAACGGGTATTCCAGAGATTTAATCGCCCATCAGAAGCAAAAACGCCAATGGCTTCAAAGAGTTTATCAAAACTGGCCGTTCGGACGCGAAGCATAATGTCATGTGCTGATGTTAAACGAACCTGTTCTGTTCGATCTTCAAAAATCAGTAATAAGCCGCCGTCCGGTGTGGGTTGAGTAATGACCCGAAGATGGGAGCCATCCATCAACAACCAATTTTCTTCCAAAGCATTGTTATGGGATAAAAACCATTGCCGTCTTTCCGCTTTCCATGCGGGAAAGTCATGCGCCGCCGGCAGCCGTCCCGCTTCCCGCATTCTTTCAAGCACGCGATCAAATTCAGGATGGTCGGTAAGCCATTCGGCTTTCAGCGCAAAAAGATGCCGAAAAGGTTCATTCGCAAAGACTAAATTTTGTTCGGCATTGAACTGGGCAACACCAGCGGAAAGCTGATCGAGAATGTGACGTTGTGCCTGTAAAAAACGTCCCATTTCGGCTTTTGCTTCTTCCAAGGCTTCGACATCAAGCGCATATCCCGCAACCGCTCCCGTTGGTAAGGGAATATCCGTTAACCGCATCATTCGCCGTGTTCCCGACAAGATCACCGGAGAAAGGCGACTTTGCATGGATTTTGTTTCCAATGCCTTTTGGGCAAAAGAAACCGGATTATTAGCCCCCTTGCCTTCTGTTAGCTCGATATTGCGGGTGATGACTTCTCTGGCTGATGGACTTTCGACCGCTGTTACATAAGATTGGTTGACCATCTGTAACTGTAACGCGGCATTCCGATACCATATCGGAAAAGGCATCACCTCAAAAAGGGACGATAACGCCTGTAAAGCTTGTCCCGATTGTTGTGCCTGAAAGGTCAAAGCCTTTTGACGATCAGCCTCTTGGGTGATGTCGCTTACCCAAAGAATAATATCACGGGAAGATTGTGGTAAAATCTGACCATCAATTTTGAAAAGACGTTGGTCGACTTTATTTTGCACATGACAATGAAAAGCGCGGCCTGTTTTGGCCAATATGCCAAGGTGATTAGCCAGAATTTGGGCTGAATCGTTATCGAGCCATGAATAAAAGAAGATATCCGGCGAGGAAGAAATGTCTTCTAATCCGAGATAAGATGCGCTTTTAGGATTAAGAGCGGATATTTTTTGATTATGGATGACAAGGGCATGAACCGGTGCCGTGTCATAAATATTTTTAAGTGGATAAAAACGGCGAATAATCGTCTGCGCTTCTTTTGTCTTATGGAGCGCATTCAGAAAAAAATAGAGGGCAATACCCCAGAGGACAGCCAGCAATGACACCCCTAAGGCGATTGATATTCCATAAAGATGCAGGCTGTTTTCCATTGATCGTTATTCTGCCATTCCCCAAAATCACTAAAGGCAGACTATAGTCCTTTTATCACGGGAAATAAGGCAAAACAGACAGCCTAAAGGCAATGGGGCTGTTGATAGGGGATTTTTTATAGCGGGTCGCATAAAGACCGAGAAGATGAATGGTGGGCCCGGCAGGAATCGAACCCGCAACCTAGCCGTTATGAGCGGCCGGCTCTACCGTTGAGCTACAGGCCCCACCTTCTAAGGTTGCTCGATAGCCGAGCTTACCCCCATCTGACAAGAGTTATCGAAAAAAATTTAAGAGGCTTTTGATTGGCTTTCTTCTATCGGCAGCAAAATAATAAAAGAATCGTCTTTTATCTCAAGCTGGCCGTTAATAGCCGAAGCCAAATTTCTGACCAAGCGCAGCGTAAAGCCTAATCCGAGAACCGGACTATTTGGCCATTCCCCTTGCAAATTGAAACCGGGATCAAGAAGCGCTTGTTCATCATAGCCCTGCAACGCTGCCGGACGTTTGACCATAAAACGGATGAAGTGATCTTTTTGATCCAGATTAACTTCAATTTGTTCTTGCGCGGCCATCAGGCCAACCACGGTTGCCAATAAACGCGAGAAAATCCGTTCAATAGCTCTGGGATCTATTTTTAACAAAGGTAGTCCAGTTGCGACTTTGAACAGGATATCGCCATTATATTTATGAACCGCATCTTGATAATGGCTATGCAAAGCCGAAACGATCTGGGTTAAGCGTGTTGCCCCTTCACTCTGGGGGATGACAGGGGCAGTTTCATTCTCTTCGGCGGCAAGATTAAGATCGTCGACGGCTTGTAGTAAACGCTGCCCCTGACGGGTAATATCGGCAGCATAATAGCGATAGTTTTTCCCGACAGGCCCCAGCATCTGATGCTCAATCATTTCAGCAAAGCCGACGATCGCATTTAACGGATTACGTAGCTCATGCATCAATTGCCGCAGTGAATCGCGATCAATTTCAAGAACACTAGGCTGCGGCGGCATTGCCGATACAAAAGGTTGCGCCGTTTCTTCAATGCGTGGACGGCGTGCAATGCCACGATAACCAGAAAAATGACCCGTTTCAGGGCTAAAATAGGGATCAGCCGCAATGCGCCATTCCCCTGCTGCGGCTCCATTCCCTGGAATAGTCAATCGGGCATGTCGGATAGGAGCGCGTCGCGTAAAGGCACCGACAGCTTGTCCATCGACACCATAACCATTCTGTAAAGCGGGGGTCGCAAGCGAAATCCCTGCTAAAATATGGGAGGCGATCCCTTTCACATGGATGACGACACCGTTTTTATCGCTTTCGAAATTGAATTGTTCTGCACGGGCTTCCAGACTGCGCCGAAAGGCATCAATACGGGCTAATAAATGGCGTATCTGGGTATCTTCGCTACCGCTTTTTGATGTCTTTTTCTGTGATACTGCACTTTCATCCGTTTTTTTGGCATTGCGCGATTTACCCATGGCAAACCATGCGAAGTCCTTATTTTTGTCGGAGATGTCTTTTTCTGAAGATTGTTTTTGATCTAGCTTTGTTTCAAATTCAAAGATCGGCTTATCTTGGTCATTATGACCTTCAAGGGCTTCTTCTGCAGGCGTAATTTCTGACTGCCAGCGATCAGAAAATGGCGAAAAACGAGGAATCTTGACAGTTTCTTCCTGTGTTTTCTCTGCTTTTTCTGCCTTATGCTGTTCATTGACAGGCGGATTCGTTGTTGAGGCTTCAGGCATAACTGGCTTTTCATCCGTCGTCAGAGATTCAAGCGACGTGGTGAAAGGCTTAAAATAGGTGGGCTGGCGATAAGCTTGATGAAGAATGCCAGAACGGATGCTGTCAGAAAAAGACATCTCTTTTTCTGGAGCGCTTTCGTCTACCGAGATTTCTTCGGCAGAATGATTTTGGATTTCATCCGTTTCTTTGGCGAGTGAAATACTATCAGGCTTTTTCGAAAAAAGGCTTTTCCGGTAATCCATCAATGCTTCTGATGCTGGATTAGTGGCTTTTTCTTGCGGAGGTAACGGCTGTTCTGCCTTTTTAAGAGAAATGGGGGAAGCCTCTATTTTCTCTTGTTCAGGCTGAATGGAAACAGGCTCTTCCTTGGGATTATCTAAAATAGGACGATCGACACCAAGGCTATCCAAAGCGCGCAATACGAACGGATCAAGGTCATTCCGTTGACGAAGAATATTTCTGATGGGTTGGCGTAAAGCCGGTAAAATACCAATCCATTCAGTGACATCCAGCCGAACCGAGCTGATGACAGGCATCGCGATCAGGGCAATATCACAGGCAAAATATTGCACCAGTAACGGCGGGATATGGCGTCCGGCTAAGGTTTCGGCGGTATCGAGACGGATATTGGTAGGCACTTCACGCGTTAAATCCATTAAACGCTGATAGGCATTTTTCAACAAATGGGGGTCATGTTGCCCCTTATCTTGGGCGATACAATCTACTAATTGCCGCCAGACAGCGATCTTTTCCGCTTCTGTGTTAAGGGGCTGATCCATAATTGTTTGGAGCATATCGTCGAAACGCACGCCTGATTCCCGATTTTTAGTGAATACCTTACGCATTATCGGTAAAGGCAAGTGGTTAATATATCGCTGACATTTGTCATATTTAGGAGAAAAACAGGAAGATATTAAAAAATATTTTTTACATGGGGTAATTTATTCTTTTTTTTCTGAGAGATGTTTTTTTTATCAGATTTTACCCCATTTAATTATCAAGTCATCGAATTGAGGCTTTTTTTTACATAATCGTGCATAAGTGAAGTTGTATTTTTCGGCAATTTTATTATCTAGCCGGAAGATTAAATAGAAGGACTAAGTCCGTGACGGCTAATTACCCACTTGATTCAATCGATCGTCTGATTCTTGAGAATCTTCAAGATGAGGGACGTATCACGAATGTTGACTTGGCACGTAAAGCAGGATTGACAGCCCCCCCCTGTCTCCGTCGTGTACGTGCCCTTGAAGAAGCTGGCATCATTGAAGGTTACCATGCACAGCTTAATGCTAATGCCCTTGGCTATGGCATTATGGTTTTTGCTATGGTTAGCTTGAAAAGCCAAGCCGAAGATGATCTGCGCCAATTTGAAGAACATGTCGCAACCCTGCCGGAAGTGCGGGAATGTCACATGCTGAACGGGGAAATCGACTTCGTTCTTAAAATTGTTGCCCATGACTTGCAGGCTTTCCAGCATCTGCTGACTTCTCAATTGACGTCTGCCCCCAATGTTACCAGCGTCAAGACCTCTCTGATCATTCGGACATCCAAAGATTTACCGGGTGTGCCAGTTGATACCAAAGAGTAATCCAATCCCCCCCATTCTTCCGATATGTTTAGAAAAGAATATAGTATTTTTTGAATGACCAAGGCACTGGCGATCATGATATTTTCTGAAATTTTTTCAGATCTATATCGGTTGCCGGTGTGCCTTCTTCGGAAGAAATGACAAAATATCTGAACAGCGGCTTCGCTGTTTTTTTTGTCAAAAAAAACGGGCTGAGTTTTTCAGCCCGTTTTTCTTTGTCCAAATTCAATGCCTAAAATCAAGCCGCCGGAGTAGCGACATGAGTATCGGCATAGATTGACCAGAATTGCGCAATCGGAGCGCGACTACCTTGAACCGTTGCCAAGGTGGTTTTTGCTGCATCCTTTTGACCGGCAAGCGCCTGCGCCATACCTAAACGCAAGGTGGTAAGGTCATTGTCAACACCGGATTTGCTCTTGGCAATGGTGAAGAGATTGATCGCAAGGCTGTAATCACCAGCACCCAAGGCCAAAGTGCCATCAGTAAAAGCATCTTTACCGGTAGCGGCTTTACTGTCACGAGCAACGGCCTTGGCAAGATCAGCTTTTTCAGCTGCCACTTTCAAGCGAGCGGTGGAAAGCCATTTGCTGACCGTGCTGTCCGTTGCACTGAGAACTTTCTTCTGGATACCTTCTTTTAGCACGGTTTCAGCTTCGATCGGGTAACCGATATAAAGCGGCTGAGCGTAGAGCAGATATTCGCTTTCTGCACTTAAGGCACCCACAGCCCGCATCAAACGGAAGATATCAAGCGTAGCATCGCCATCAAGCGTCCGGTTGAAATCACGATAAATCTGTAAAGAGGTACGCCATGAATCATTCGTGGGATAAGACGCGATCCATTGCTGGCATAATTTAATGGTTTCCGGCTGTAACTTGGCATTATAGGCCAACGCCACACCGCGCTTTAACCAAGATTCTGGCACAGCCTGATTAGTGGCCTGCATTTTCTGGATGCCCGTTTCGAGCGCCGCAATAGCTTCGGCCGGCTTGTTAAGTTTGGCCTTGGCTTCCACCAGCATTGGATAAAGCTGTGTGTTATTGGCGTTTTCGATCTTCAACGCCTGTTCAATGTCAAATTCAGTCTTTCTGAATTGGCCTGCATCATAAGCCAATTGAGACTGGTTGACATAAAGTTGCCAGATCGTGTCTTGAGACATCCGCTGGTTGACTTTGCCGCTGCCCAGCATGAGATCAATGGATTGATTTTGTAAGGTTTGATCCTGTTTGGCGATGGACAGATCATAACCGAGAGAACCGACAACATATTTGTCATCATCGGTTGCCATAGCCGCCTTGGCAGCATCCAGTTTGGCCACTGCCGTTGCCAGATCATTAGCCTTGATAGCGGCTTGCGCTTCACCTGCGGCTGTTCTGACAGCAGGCGTAAGAACATAATCCTGACCGGGTTTGGCCGCCTGTTGAGGGGCAGCTTCGGCTTCATGCTTCTTCGCTGTAGCAGGCTGAATAGCTATAAGCGAAACACCGCTAAGGGCAAGCGTGAGCGACATAGCTATTTTGGAAGCAAATTTCATTCGTTCAATCTCCCGGTAAATATTCACAGAAGGATCGGATTTAAGACTACCCTGTCAGAAACCAACCTGCAAATAACTATTGAATTAGAGTATTCCGAAAAGCGGTATCCGCTCTGTCCAGATATATTTATTTAAACTATTTTTACTAACCTATAATGACAGCGAATAAATATAATTTGTCGTTTTTTATACCCTATTCGGCTGGTATCGCCTTTATCCTATTGCTATCAAAATTCTAACATATTGAAATTTTGTTAAAAAGCATCATTTTTTTGATGAGAAAAGATTCATACTGGAAAAATATATCCGTTGCCTTAAGGCATTCGCAGAAACCGGCTGTAATCACAGTAGGTTGAAACGGATATGATGATGAATAAACGACCTCTTTTCTCTAAAAACGCTTTTACTATCTGGTTAATGATTGCCCTTGTTGCTCTGGCATTCAATCTTCGAAGCCCGTTGACGGCTATCCCGCCTATAGTAAATGAAATCAGGTCAGCTCTTCATATCAATGCCGCAACCGCTGGATTATTAACCAGTATTCCTATTCTGTGCTTCGGTATTTTGACACCCCTTGCCTCTTATCTGATTAACCGAACTTCTTTAAAATTTTCGGTTCTGATGACATTGGGGGGCTGCATTATTGGCACCTTGATACGGGCATCAGGTAGCTTTGGCGGGTTAATAAGTGGCACGATTATTATCGGTATGTCCCTTACCATTGGTAATATTGTCAGCTTGTTGATTATTGCCAAGGATTTCTCCCATAAATCCCATATCGTAACAGGTCTTTATACCTCGGCTTTGAATGTCGGAACGATGCTCAGTTCGGCCTTAACACCGCCAATGACGCATTATTGGGGCTGGAAAACAGCGCTGGCCTCTTGGGTTGATCTGGCCTTTCTAGCTTTGATTTTGTGGCTAGTGATCTTTTATGCTGAAAAATCATTTACAGAATATGGTAATGATACCCTCCCAAGCGAAAAAGAAACCGAAAAAGCCACCGCCGATATTCTTGCAAAAGATCATCACCCCCATGATTCCGTTCATCGACAATTAGTTCAGGTATTAGTTATTTCTTTTGCTGCCCATTTATGCGTTTATTATGGTCTGACGGCCTGGATCCCGAGCTTTTTAAGACAAGCTGACCATATGACTTCTTCAGAGGCAGGCGGTGCCGCCGCTCTTTTTCAGATTTTGGCATTATTAGGATCCTTTGGTATCCCCCTATTAAGCCAGCGTTTTTCTTCGGCCTTTCTTCTAAAATTGATCGGGCTATGTTGGCTAATCACGCCGATCGGCCTTTTATGGCTGCCTTCTTTATGGCTTTTCTGGCTTGTTTTAGGAGGTTTTGCCGCAGGGGGTGGATTTACCGTAATCTTTTCAACGGTAATCCAATTTTCACGCAATCTTGATGATAATCGCCGAATTTCTTCTGCGGTACAGGGGGTCGGCTATATTTTCGCATCCGCCAGCCCCCTTCTCATTGGTTTTTTGCATCAAGCCTATGGAGACTGGAAAGCCGCCTTCTGTTTCCTATCAGTGGCTTCCCTACCCCTCTTTTGGACAGGCTTCCGACTTCAGAAAATAGAAAAATATTACAGAGCCTAAGTCCTTAATTCTTGCCATTGCCTGTATTTAATCCGTTTTTGATTAAAACGGGCATATTGGCAAATCCGAAAACGGCCGACAGAATCATCGCGCCCCAGATTTTCAAGGTCAACCAGACTTCAAAACTGAAATGCGTTCTTAGATATTCGTTGAGTAAGGCCATAACGAGAAAGAAGCAGCCCCAATTAAAACTTAAGATCAGCCAGCCTTTCTCAGTCACGCCATCAAAGGCATCTTCCATAATATATTTCAGCATTGGCTTGTTCAATAACCGCCCCCCCAACAGCATGACAGCAAAAAAACTGTAGATGATAGTCGGTTTAAGCTGAATGAAGCGTTGGTCATGAAACCACAGAGTCAGGCCACCAAAGAACATAATCAAGACAAAAGAAAGCCATAATGTTGGTGAGACCCGCCCCAGCTTGTAGCGGGAAACCCCAATAGCTACGATCATCGAGACCATAAAAGCGATGGTGCCTATAAAGAAGCCTGTCATTTTATAGGCCAAAAAGAAGATCACAAGCGGAGCGTAATCTATCGCCATTTTGACAAAAGAAGGCGAAGAAGAGGATGTTTTACGGGGAGAGTGATCGGTTTGTTTTTCCATAACCCATATTGACGGGAAAAGAAGCCAAAGGTCAATCAGAGAAAGCGCGCTTCAAACAAAGCCTATTTAGGATAATTAAAAACAGAGACCGGATAAGGGCAAAGATAGTTTCACAGTAAGCAATAAAAACTTTCACTCTGACTTATAATTTATGTGAAACAGATTTGAATGTTCTTCGTTAATTAAAGCAAAAGGTAATTGAGGCGGCTCGCAAACCACCACGCCTAAGGGGGCTGCGTCGCTTGGAAGAGAATAGAGGTTTCAAATGTCGAAGAATGGTAGACCTGACCGCATTGTTGTCGTGGGTGGCGGTGCCGGTGGATTACAGTTGGTGCGTGCTTTGGGGGAGCGTTTCGGGAAAGAGGCCGACGTTATTCTGGTTGACCGTAGTCCGACCCATGTTTGGAAGCCTCTGTTCCATGAAGTTGCAACCGGTGCCTTAGATGCCGACCTTGATGAAGTAAGCTATCGTTATCATGGTAAGCATTGGGGATATCACTATGTTCGTGGGACATTGGAAGATATCGACCGCAAAAATCATGAAATCATCCTTGAACCTTTAGTGGATGAAGAAGGCCATAAAATCAGCGATCAAGAACGCCTGCGTTATGATTATCTGGTTTTGGCATTGGGTTCGGTTGCCAATGATTTCAATACGCCCGGTGTAAGAGAGAACTGCCTGTTCTTGGATAGTCGCGCCCAAGCTGACCGTTTTCGCGAACATCTCTTTGATGCTTGTGCAAGCGCATCTAGAACCATGATTGCCCAACCGGGTATGGAAAAACCAGTCAGAGTAACGGTTATCGGCGCGGGGGCGACCGGTGTCGAATTATCGGCTGAATTATACAACACTGCCATTGAACTGGGTAATTTCGGCCTCGAAAAATTCGGTGCCAATTGTATGAAAGTGACCTTGGTCGAGGCTGCCCCTCGTATTTTGGCACCTTTACCTGAGTTTATGGCCGAGGATGCGCATACGGTTTTACAGCGTTTGGGTGTCGATATCAAAACCAATACGATGGTTGTTGAAGCCGGTGAAGGTTTTATCAAGACCAAAGATGGCCAGACCATTGAAAGTGATATCCAGCTTTGGGCAGCTGGCGTGAAAGCGCCTGACTTCCTGTCTAAGGTCGAAGGTCTGGAAGTTGCTCGTAGCAACCAGATTATCGTGAAGCCGACCTTACAGAGCACGACAGATGAGCGTATTTTCGCGATGGGCGATTGCTGTTCATGCAAATTGCCTGAAGCGGAACGTCCTGTGCCGCCGCGAGCGCAGGCTGCCCATCAGATGGCCGATACAGTTTTTGAAAATATCGTTCGCTTGCGAAAAGGTGAACCGCTTAAAGATTTCGCTTATCGCGATTATGGCACGCTGCTTTCCCTTAGCCGTTTTGCAGCCATTGGCGATTTAAGCCTGAGCGGGAAGAAAAATGTCGGTAAACGCGTCGTTAAAGGCCGGATTGCCCGCTTCTTCTATAACTCGCTTTATCGTCTGCATTTGTTGGCTATTCATGGATGGGTCAAAGGCTCGGCCGTTCTCGCCGCCGCCATGGCACACAGCATGTTACGCCCTAAAGTCAAATTATACTGATATTTGACGTAGAAAATTTTTGTAGCACCTTGTTTCGGGTGGGATGCTCCCATTCGGAACAAGGTATTTTTTTATCTTTTTTTCCAGTAATGAGCCTTTTTAAAAAAGAAAGACCAAAGGATAGGCTGAAAAATGTCAGAAGCCGCCGCAAAGAAAGCGCCGTCATGGGAAGATTTGACGGAGGCGTTGCGTCACTGCACGCGCTGCGCTCTTTATCAAAAAGCGACACAAGTCGTTTGTGGCGAAGGTTCGCATAAAAGCCCCGTTATTTTTGTGGGCGAACAGCCCGGAGATCAGGAAGACTTAGCCGGACGGCCTTTTGTAGGCCCTGCTGGACAGGTTTTTGATGAGGTCATGGCATCTATCTCTTGGCCAAGAGACGAAATTTATCTGACCAATGCCGTCAAGCATTTTAAATTCTGGTTAAAAGGGGAAAGGCGTATTCATCAGACCCCTGCCCCTGAAGAAGTCGAGTGCTGTCGATATTGGTTAAGGCAGGAATGGCGTTTGTTAAAACCGCGTTTAACCGTAGCCTTAGGCGGAACGGCTGTGCTGGCTTTGACCGGGAAAAAACAGACTTTGGGATCTCTGCGGGGACAAATTTTGACATTGGGTGATAGAGCACCTTTTATTGCAACTTATCACCCTTCTTATATTTTACGGCAACCGAGTGAAGAAGGGCGGCAGAAAGCCTATCAGGCAATGCAGCAAGATTTAATCATGGCACGGGATTTTTTAGCCGCTTCCTAATTGGAGGCAGCTTTCTTTTTGGCAAAAAGGCCTATTTCAAAAAAATTTCTCCGACGGCTTAATAAATATAATAGCAGGCCAACGGAAATCTTATTGCGAGAAAATTGATTTTAAAGGATGAGGGATTTTTTGTCTTTTAGGCAAAAAAAGAGCCTTAAAACGGCTCATCTATTAAATATACTATCAGTGGATAATCCCTAGAAAGAGATGGTGCCCAGGAGAAGACTCGAACTTCCACGGCCTTAACGGCCACTGGCACCTGAAGCCAGCGCGTCTACCAATTCCACCACCTGGGCATTTGGGGTGTGGCGCGTTTTTAGTAGACATCTCTAGCATCTGTCAATCATTTATGTGAAAGCAGCGTAAATTTTTTTGCTCTCACCCTCAATATGGACAGCTTTATCTTATGCATGACTCTTTGTTGACGATTATTTTGCTTGGTATTCTGGAAGGTGTCACGGAATTTATTCCGGTCTCCTCAACCGGTCACCTTATCCTCGCTGAAAGGCTGTTAGGCGCACATGGTGCCAATTCCGCCAGTTTTGACATTATTATCCAACTGGGTGCTATCTTAGCGGTCATCGTTTTTTATTGGGAACGATTCCTCAATATTGCCAAAGGGCTGTTTCAGCATTCCCCATCCTCATGGCATTTTGTCAGAAATATTCTTTGCGGTTTTATTCCGACCGTTATTGTCGGGGCTATCGCCTATCATGCCGTCAAAGCCCTATTGGAAAAACCAATGGTGGTTGCCATTGCCTTATTTGTCGGTGGTATCGCGATGTTAATCATTGATCGAGAATCATCTCATCCCGAGAATACCTCGGTGCAATCTATTCCGGTTCACAAGGCCGTTCTCGTAGGATTAGCACAATGTCTGGCAATGATCCCCGGGGTCAGCCGTTCCGGTGCCACGATTATGGGCGCGTTATGTCTGGGTATTGATCGCAAAACAGCCACTGAATATAGCTTTTTTCTAGCTATTCCGGTCATGCTGGCGGCTACCGTCAAAGAATTATGGGAACAGCGTCACAATCTTCATATAGCGGATTTTGGCGAAATCAGCCTTGGTTTTGTAATTTCTTTTGTAACGGCCTTGATTGTTATCAAATTATTTTTGGAAATCGTCACCCGCCGCGGTTTTGCGCCTTTTGCTTGGTACCGGATTATTATCGGTCTGGTAGCCTTTGCTTTCCTTTTGTTTAATTAGTTCCACATCGGAACTAATATTCATTCTCAAAAAGAAAATTTGAGAAAATATATCATTTTTTGCAAAAATAAGGACAGTAATGCTGACATATATGTATTTTTGTGCGTGACTTGGTGGAAAAAAATAATTATGTCGCTTGTCATGAAGGAAATTGATTATGGCGCAAAATAAAATGCTGTCCTTTGTTCATCTGAAACAAGCCTATCCTGAAAAACGATCAGCACAGGAAAGAGACAAAGACTTTAACGAGATTTATCGGTCTTTCTCTGACGAACAGGCGAGCTGTCAGGCATCCCGTTGTTCTCAATGTGGTGTGCCGTATTGTTCAGCTTACTGTCCGCTGCATAACAATATTCCCGACTGGCTAAAAATGACGGCAGAAGGCCGGTTGCAGGATGCCTATGCCCTTTCCAGCGCAACTTCGACCATGCCGGAAATTTGTGGCCGCATTTGCCCGCAAGACCGTCTTTGTGAAGGTAACTGCGTTATTGAGAATTCCGGTCACGGTGCAGTCACCATTGGGTCGGTTGAAAAATACATCACCGATACGGCATGGAAAGAAGGTTGGGTCGAACCCTTACAGCCGATAACTGAACTTGATATTTCGGTTGGGATTATCGGTTCGGGGCCTGCTGGATTGACGGCGGCTGAAAAATTACGGCAGCAGGGGTATCAGGTCCATGTTTATGATCGCCATGATCGTGCCGGTGGCCTTTTGACCTATGGTATCCCCGGCTTTAAACTAGAAAAAGACATTGTTGCACGTCGTGTTAAACGATTGGCCGATGGGGGTGTAACCTTCCATACTAATTTCCACGTCGGCAAAGATGCCAGTCTTGAAGAATTGCGTAAGCGCCATGCGGCTATTCTGATCGCAACCGGTGTTTATAAAGCCCGTGGCCTAGCTACCCCCGGTAAAGAATTAAATGGCATTGTTGATGCGCTGGATTTCCTGATTAGCTCTAACCGTAAATCTTTTGGTGATAAGGTTGAGGCCTTTGATAATGGAACCCTTGATGCCAAGGGTAAAAAAGTAGTGGTCATCGGTGGTGGTGACACCGCGATGGACTGCGTCAGAACAGCTATCCGTCAGGGGGCAGAATCTGTCCGCTGTCTCTATCGTCGCGATCGGGTCAATATGCCTGGTTCCGCACGTGAAGTAAAAAATGCTGAGGATGAAGGCGCAGAATTTGTCTGGTTATCTGCACCGGAATCTTTTGTCGGAAAAGGCCATGTTGAATCTGTAAAAGTCCGTGGAATGCGTCTTGGTGCGCCAGATGGTTCTGGCCG
>NZ_JAIWON010000046.1 GCF_020216885.1 Zymomonas sp.
TATTCTTTGACTATATTCGAGATGTTAATAAAAATTATAATTTTGACCTGTACCGCTATGAAGGTCGAAGCGTAGATTTTTTTGAAAATATTTTATACTATAATTATTTAGAAAAATATTTTGAAAACGAATATACATTTTATGATTTTAAAAATGTTATCGAAAAATTACTTCCTCAGGACATAAGTCATAGATTTAAACTAGATGAGTTGCCATTTTCATTATTTGGAAACGACTATCTTTTGAATATTTTAGCTCCAAATGAAGTACATTATTTATCATCTTTATTTGAAGAATTTAAATTGCCTTTTATTCGGTTAGAGCCACCATTATTTAGTCCAGAATATTTCCCAGAACTAAAAAAACTTCCTTATTTTACTGCAACAATATCCTCACATCATCATGTATGGATGAATAAAAAAATCGCAATTTGTATAAGCGGTGAATTCCGGCATGTTGTTCATAGAACGCCAGAACAGCAAGTAAGAACAATCAAATCATTCTTGTCAGGCGTTGACTGTGACGTCTATTTGCATGGCTGGCATAACACATCAGAAGCACTTATAATTCACGAACTGAAACCTAAAAAATATTTATTTGAAGACCAGAAATCATTTTGGGATTTAGAAAGACAGATAAAGTTTCGTGAGCCACGTTTGAAAGCAGGACGTGATCACGGCTCGCTCTCTATGTTTTATAGTATACAAAAATCTTTTGAGCTTATCGAAAATTATGAAGATTATGACTATGTCGTAAGAATAAGGCCAGATGTGTACCCAGATCTCTCACTGAAAGAAATTCTGGTCAAAATTAGCGATGAAGGTGATTTCATAGAAAATGCTATTTATTTTCCTAAATGCTATCACTCAAAAGGGATAAATGATCAATTCGCCATAGGTAATATAAAATCTATGGATCACTATTTTAAAACCTTCGATTATATAAAAAACAATATAGATAAATTATTTTTTAATCCAGAATCTATTTTACTCAAAAATATATTAGAAAATGCGATAAAACCAGCTGTAATTGATTTTCCTTATGCATTGATGCGTCATTTGCCCTTTCGGGTACATGAGATAAGCCGAGTCATGCATGACCAAGAGAATGTTTGGTGGTCCCGAACCGACAGCCTCCCAGCGCTTACTGATCTTAGCCAGTTCTTTCGTGATAAGTTAAGATCAATGGAAGCAAGCATGACAGGCCTCGTCCCAGATGTCCTGTTTTTTCCTTTTAAAGTCGCAGAATATCCACGTGGTCATGTCTGGGTCGAAGTAAAAAATGATGACAATAATCCATCAAAAGCTATCGCCGCCTATTTCATAAGCAAGCAAGAGGCTCATGTTTCTCACTGTGTGATTAATGAAAATTATGTAGAGTTTATAAGAGATTTTCAAAAACATACTTTTATCTTCAAAGAAAAGAATTGCTTTATTTTTTCACAATGGCGTTTTGTTGGGAATTCTTTCTGCAATGTCAGGAAAAAATTCCCAATTTCCAGAGTCTTGAAAGATAATCCTCTTTCTTTCGATTCAATGGCAAAGGCATGGCGAATTTACGATCAAATGCAAGAAGATGAAAATAACGGTATTCATGTAAGTCGACCCGTTGAGAAATTTCAGTCTAAAAAAATATCTTCAAATATCGACGTAGAGTCTTCGGCACTTAAGATCTCTTTATTTTTCCTTGATAAAATTATCAGCGAAAGATTGAGAAACAAGCTTCATAATAATCCAGAATTATTTTTTAAGGATGCAAAAAACCCTCTGTCTAAAATAATTGGAAAATCATTTTTCAAAGAAAGAAATAGAAAAAATAATATCTAGATTTTGAAATAGCCACCTTAATTAATTAAGGTGGCTAAAATTTAGTTGAGCGTTATATGCCGTCTTATTGCTCTTAAGGCTAGTAAGCCTATTAGTGTAGTAATCGTACAGAAAAAAGACAGGTAACTAAAGTTAAAATATTTACCGCTGGCAGAGTCAAATTGTCCATACCTCACCATCTCTATACACTGAGCCATGGGAACCCACTCAAGCCATCCCCTATAGGGGTTTGGAATCCATTCCATCATAAAAAAGATTGCAGAGATTGGCATAGCAAAATATGTCATTGGATGTATTAGTCGCTCAATAGTAGCATTTTCGTATGTTGCTGCGCAGACAATGGCCGATATAGCAAAAGATAGCCAAGTTATATATAATTGACCTAACAAGATATATAATGGCCGGACAGGTAGTCCCCCAATTCCAAGGCAATAAGATAAGAATATTAGGATAAAAACACTGCACATAATGCCTGCAGCTTCAAGAATAGTGCGTGCAAACAACATATCAAAAAGACTGACCATTCTATGGTATAATAACGGCGCGTTCGCTTCGATTGTCCCACCCGACCGATTGACGATGTTTCTGAAGATAATAAACGTCCCATACCCTACAATTGCAAAAGGTACCGGTTTTATATCAGTCATCGCAAATTCAGATGAATCTGAACCTGCATGGAGTATTCCAATACCTGTTGCAAAAAGCATCGGCTCCAAGATTATCCATAGATAACCTATATTTTCACGTCCGTAACGTGTGTGAAGTTCGCGCAGGATAAGGGCTCCAATCACTCGGGATTGTATACGCAAACCACATAAGAATTCCCTGATAGAGGAATTGTTGTTTTTATAGACTTTTGCTTCCATTATTTTTTTCTATAAGAAATTATATTCAATGATAAGAGAGATTTTATTCTATCTGCTCTCTATTGACTTAGAAACAATAAGACACAAATAGGCCTTGCTGTTGATGCGCTCTCCTCGACACAACAATAGTGATCCGTATCAGTATGCTCGATTGACTACTGATTTTTGAAGCAAGCTGAACAGCATTCACAGGAGTGAAGCAAATGGCCAAAACTATTCCGATGCGTTGGCAAACTCTGGACGATACCCCAAAAACGGTTGATGCCCTAAAGGGACAACATGCTGAAATCAATGGCTGTTCCCTCTACTATGCCATGGGTGGCACAGGTGAGGAAACCGTCATCTTACTGCATGGGGGTATGGCAAATTCAGATTATTGGGGTCTTCAAGCCGCTTTTCTGATGCAATCTTATCGTGTCATTGTGGTTGACAGCCGCGCGCATGGTCGCAGTTCTGCGGGCGATAGATCGCTAAGTTACAACCAGATGACCCACGATGTCGCCAGCCTTATGGATCACCTTGGCATTGCCAAAGCTAGCATTATCGGCTGGAGCGATGGCGGCATACAAAGCATTATGCTTGCCGCTTTATTTCCTGAAAAAATCACCCGCATTTTTGCTTATGGCGCGCATATGTCTCTCGCGGGCTTAAACCAGAATTTTGGCGGTAACAAAGTCGTCAGCAGCTTCCTCGAACGCGCTGAAGAAGAATATCATCGCCTTTCACCAACACCGGATAATTTCGATCAATTTTACGAAAATGTGCAACAACTCTGGAAATGGAAGCATGATTCCGCATTCACGATAGATCAACTTTCTTCTATCCGTTGTCCGGCATGGATTGTTGATGGTGATCGGGATGAGATGATTAACAGACCACATCTCGAATATCTGTTCCAACATATTCCTGACAGCTCTTTTATGCTGCTACCCGATACAACCCATTTTGCCTTCATTCAGGCACCCAATTTATTTAATGCCGCCCTTCAAGATTTTATGTCTGTTTCACGATAAAATAATCATTTCCCAAGCTACACATAGCTACACATAGCTACACATAAAAGCAGGTGCCTCAAAAACACCTGCTTTTTTTACGTCCAGCCTTCGTTCCTATCGAAAAATATTCCGGTTGATCGCTAAAAGATAAACTTTAATACGACAAAATATTTACAAGCTATTTTCCTACATCAAAATTATTAAAAAATTACGTTTTTGATATATAAAATTTTAGAGAGGGTTATGTCGAATAAACGAGACCAGACAGAGTCAAAACATTCACAAGATACATCCGATAATGTAGTTCCTCAACTGACCAAAGAAGAATGGCGCGCCGCTATACGCTTTGACAGCACCGATATCGGCTGGATCGTTATGAGTATCGGCATGGCAATCGGCGCAGGAATCGTCTTTCTTCCTGTTCAAGTCGGCCTGATGGGTATTTGGGTTTTTCTGCTTTCTGCCATTGTCGGTTATCCTGGCATGTATATGTTCCAGCGGTTATTTATAAATACGCTGGCTTCGGCTACAGTCAGCCAAACTTATCCAGATATGATTTCCAGCTATTTAGGCCGAAAATGGGGGCTTTTTCTTGGCGCGCTCTATTTCGTTATGCTGACAATCTGGATGTTCATCTACGCTACTGCCATCACACGAGATAGCGCCTCTTACCTACATAGTTTTGGTATTACCCATAAACTCCTATCCCAAACTTCATGGTATCCGCTTGTTCTCATGATTATTCTGGTAGCACTGGCTTCGCGTGGCGAACGGATGCTGTTTAAATTATCGGGATTAATGGTTCTGACCAAGCTGTTTATCGTAGCTGCCTTGGGAATATTTATGATTCCGCAATGGAATTTTGCTAATCTTGGTTCGGTTCCACCAACAGGCAGCTTGATTTCAAAAGCCATTATCACACTACCTTTTACGCTGACTTCTATTCTGTTTATTCAGACTTTAAGCCCAATGGTTATTTCTTATAGAGCGCGTGAAAAATCGCCCGAAGTTGCCCGTCATAAAGCCTTGCGGGCAATGAATATTGCTTTTGCCATTTTGTTTATAACGGTTTTCTTCTACGCGATATCTTTTACACTCGCGATGAGCCATGAAAGCGCGGTTTCCGCCTATCAACAGAATATTTCGGCGCTCGCTATCATGGCACAAATATTTCCCGCCAGTTCAGTTGGGCTGATTGGCGTTGTTCTGAATATATTTGCAGTGATGACAGCCTTTTTCGGGGTCTATCTTGGCTTTCGTGAAGCCTGCGTCGGCATTTTTACAACGATAGGGTCACGCTGGCTGCCTTCTGAAAAATTGCAAGGACGCTGGCTTCAATATGGCGTAATGATTTTTGCGGTTTTACTGGCATGGGGTGCTGTTATCGTTAACTTGCCCGTGTTGTCTTTCACAACATTTTGCAGTCCGATTTTCGGGATCATCGGATGCCTTATTCCCGTTTGGCTCGTCATGAAGCGGCCAGCCCTGTCAAAATATCGTGGAGCAGGTCTTATCTTCATCGCGATCATCGGTATTCTTTTATGCCTGTCACCCTTTGTGACATGGTTATAGATTGACCACCGACAATCCGACCTATCGATCTTGTATAGGTATGTTTTTAAGATAAAGACTTCGAATTGATATAGGAGGGAATGATTTATCCATTTCCTCCTTATTTTTCCTAAAAAACACACCATAATGCACTGATTTCGCAACATTTATTTTGAAAATAAAATTTATATTTTTGAATCCTTGATTCATTCCTTATTTAATTATATTTTACAAAAAATTACATATCATAAGACCTTTATATGATTTCTAGACGTAATTTTTGTATCAGATTGGGCGTGATTAGTCTTTTCGCGCTTATGCCGTTTTTTACCCATCAAGATATGCGTTCCGCATTACCCAAAGCATCCAATAAACAACATCTATTAGAAATCCAGAAACAAGCTAATTTAGGCAATATCAAAGCCAAAAAAATTATCAGCGCGTTATCCGAAGGCCGTCAAGACGGCCTAGAGAATGAATAGCTTTGGAGGCTAACTTTGGTTATTGGAAAGGAAAATACCGGAAAGTAACATAGAGGGTATTACCGGATGTTGTTGGACGAACAGCATTAGCGCCAGAAAAGGCGAATTTCTTGATATAGGTATATTGTAGCCCACCCATGACGCTACCGTAAGAGCCATGAAGCATATGCCACCATCCTCCCAAGGTAAAAGAAGCTAAAGTATGGGTCTGGGCATTACAGACACCAAATTCGACATTACAGCCGCTTAAATCCTGATCGTCTATGCCATATCCATATTGGGAACCATCAGCACCGATATAACGGCGACGACCAGCCGTTTCGACCCCGCCATAGCCATATAGCAGAATGGAAGGCGTTGGATGTCCGATTAAGCCCATAGCTCCAATAACTTCGGGGACAGGGGATAGTAACCCCCGACTATTAAAACTTGTATCCGGCAGCATCGTTGGGGCATATCGTCCGATACCTTCTCCAGCCAAAATATTACCGGTAAGCTGTAATTTGTCCGCCATTAACGGAACTGTCATACCCGCGCCGATACCGCCACCGAAATGCGTGTGTTTTTCACTAGCCGTTGCTCCAACCGGCACAGATAAGGAGCGGAACCAACGGGCAAGACCAAAGATTTCATAATGCCCGAACCGCGTATCAGCGGCAGTTTTCAACACAATATCCGGTGCCGGATTATAGGTGTAAACCGTATTACTGTTCAGCAAGACACCACCGGAATTTTCATAAAATATTTTGGGGCCCATTGTTTCGCCGTAGGCCGCCGGTAAACGACCACCAGAAGGGACGGATGAAGAAAAGGCGACGGTTGCTTGGGGATCTTCCAAAGAAAGCCCTAGCCAATATTTTTTATTCCAGTCTTTTTCAAAACGGATTTGAGGCACACGGGTAAAGCTGATACCCGGTATCTGGTTATTATCTGTTACAGGGGGTAATTGCTCCTGCCTCGGTAATAGGCCTTTGCTATAATTCGTGACCAAACTCCATGCTTGCCCCATTAAAACATGGAAACCCCACTCATTTTGAGTGAAGGTGAAATAGCCTTGGCGTAAACGCGGAGTATAACCACTAATTTGGATACTATTGGTCGTGTTGGCAGCGCCTCCAAAATCACTTTCTAGATAGGCCTGTAATTGAATAGATTTTGTTGGATCGGCCTCTAACAAAACCGAAGTTCGGGTCAATTGAGACGATAGCCGCTCTTCATCTAACCCATGATTGGGACTATTGGCATAAGGGAAATTGTTCCACGCGGTGGCAGGGCCACTGGTCATATTGGAGCTGCGCCAAATATTCGATAGCTCGACAAAGCCTCCTAACTTAACAGACACATTCCCAATACTGAAAACCGGCGGCAGCCTGTCAACAGCCGTCTGGGTGATAGCCGCAGGGCTGGATGATTTTAAATCAATAGAGGAATGATAGGGGCTATTTTGATTATTGGCTTTGATGGGGGCAGTATTCGGGGGCGGTAAAGATATCCAATGCGGGGCGGGGGATAGCGATTTTGTATCGGTATGAGAAGAAATGGCTGGCGAAGACTGACGCTCCGCATTGGTTTCAATAACTGTCGATTTTTCCTTTTCTTTTTTTTGTTCGATCGCATCCACTTTTTCCATAAGCTGACGGATTTGTAGCTTGATTGCGGCTAACTCTTGGTCGTCTTTTTCATCCGCCAAAGCTGGTTGATGAAAAGCGCCCATTAAAAGAAGCGCAATCATACTACCGAGGCCGGTTCTACTGGATTTTAACCGGCCTTTTAATGATCGAAATGTTTCTTGAAAAAACACGAAAACCTACATCCCAAATATGTGATGAAGTTTATTTCTGGCCATGTTTCCAGCCGGTTTCCCGCAAAAAGAAACTGAGAAAAATAGCCAGCACAATCCCTACAATCAGGGGCATAAAGCCACGATGGAAATCAGCGAGAGTCAGGTTTGGGCTATGCGAGCCAATCAAACCGGTAATCACAGGGGAAATCAAACTGCTGGTAAGAAAAACCAGAAAGTTCATAATACCGGCGGCAGTGCCTTTGACTTCTGGCGGATTGACCTCTTTCATGACTGAAAAAGGTAACATCGCTGCACCAGAAGCAATGCCCATAAAAAGGGGCGGCATATAGGCTGGCAAGATCACTGTTGGCACATAAAGCAGGCTTATATAACTTAAAAGTAACAAGCTGCTTCCACCGATTAACACTGGACGGCGCAGGCCTATTTTATCAGAAATATAGCCAATCAGCGGGCAACCGATAACCCATCCCAATGGCACCATTGAAACCAAGGTGGCGGCTTCTGCAATGCTAATATGCTCTCCTTTAGAAAAGAAAGAGGTTCCCCAAGCTAAAATCCCGATTGTTGTTGGGGCAAACAACAATCCCCCGATAACACCAGCCAGCCAGCTTTGGGGATTAGAAAAGATAAGCTGGAATGGCTGGATAAGACTTGAGAAGTCCAGTTTCTGACGCTGCTCCTCTTCTTCGTCTTTTTTGCCATGAGGCATAACAATAAAAGTCGATACCGTTAAAATCGCACCAATAATCGCAAAAGCTATCCAGATTTTTTGCCACTGGACATGGAAAGTACCCGCTGGGTCAAGAAAGATAGAAACCAATTTTGAACCAAAGGCTGCACCTGCCATCCCCAGACATTCAGTAAAGCCGACAAAAATAGCCAACATTCTCTGCGGTAAATATCGGGCAGCGATATAGGATGCCCCCAAAAAAGCGAAAATAGAGCCGACCGCCTGCAAGGTGAAACCCGTAATCGCTAGCCATTCATAGCCACGGGCAAAAAATAGGCTACCTATCGTCACAAGGGCTATGCCCGCCGGAATAGTTTTATGCGCACCATAACGATCGAGAAGAAAACCGGCAATCAGTGCCATGCCTGCATAGGCAACATAATAAAGCGGCACCATAATGCCTAAAGGATTATGCCCCCAATTTTCAGTTAGAATCCCCTGCATAATGCCAGGGGTGGCTCGGATCGCATATTGGTAGAAATAGAAAACAGCACATAAAAGCCAGGCAAGAACGTAAACAGGATTCAAGGCTTGTTCGCTTTTTTGTGCATTTAAGTCGGTATGGCTTGACACGGATAAATGCCTTTTTGTGTTTTTTGAAATACTAAGTTACAATTTGGAAAAAGTAAAAAATTTTCTTTATAAAAAGTAGCAATATAAGATGATTACTCCAATCGATTTATGAGTCTTGGTTGAATAAAAAAAAGACCAGCCAACGTTATTGGCTGGCTGGTTAGATAAATTATAATAATTTATGGAAAAAATAATAAATATTTTAATAATTAAATTTTAAACCAAAACAAGTTTTGCTGCAAAAAATAGAAAGAATATTCCCGTAATCATATCCAAAATTCGGATAATTTTAGGATTGGCAAAAAACCTTCCTAAAGAAAGCGCCATTCCCGCTACAATCGAATACCAAAAAAGGGTCGTAACCATTTGAGTAACGACCAAGGCAAAGGAATAGGTAACCGCATTTTGCCCGACAGGAATAAAATGAGGAAAGGCCGTCATATCAAAAACCCCGACTAAAGGATTTAAAAGCGTTGTTAATGACCCACGCCTAAAACCAGCATTGAAGGAATCCAATGTCTTGATACCGGATTCAGATTGTTCTTCAGATAACAGCTCGGCTTCTTTTTTTGAAAACCCCTTAACCGATTGCCAAATCAGCCTTAGACTTAGATAGAGTAAGTAAAGCGCGCCCGCCCATTGTATTACCGTAAAGGCTGTCTTCGAGGCAGAAATAATGGCGCTGACACCAAAAATAGTGCCAAAGCCCCATAAACCAACCCCCGTGACAATACCCGCCACAGCTCCAATAGCCGCACGATGCCCAACGCTTAGACTTAACCTGATAATCAAGGCCGTTTCAGTGCCGGGCGTTAAAAGGATTAACCCCCATGCCGCCCCAAAGGCTAATATAGGCATAAGAAAAGATAGCATGGTGGATATCGTCGCCCCCTTTTAGATCATTTATTTTTAAGGCTGACGGAATAGAACATTCTTGCGGTCAATGAATAGCAACATCTTCTGAATCAGATATTACTTTTTCTATAAGAAAGATCGTTTTTCCTGAATCTGATTCTGCGAATAATAATGAAAATAAAGGATGCCAACTCGCAAAAATGAGCATTCTTATTATCAATAATTCTGTAACTTGGCTTTCATTAAAATCAGATAGCACCCCATAGGGATGAAGCGTGAAAAAGCTTCATCCCTATAGGATATTCTTTGTCTTTATCC
>NZ_JAIWON010000047.1 GCF_020216885.1 Zymomonas sp.
TAGATTAAGGCTCTTTTACCTTCTGAAATGAAGCCAACCATCCATTGCGTTTTAAGGTATCAATGAGCGTTGATCGAGGTATCTTGAAACTCCGGCAAACAGAAGCCTTGCTGGCACCACTTTCAAGGGCGATTTTAATCTGTTCCAACTGTTCCTTATCGATCGTTGGTGGCCGACCACCACGCCGTCCCCGTTTTCTTGCCGCCTCTAATCCCGCCATAATTCGTTCGCGGGTCAAGGCGCGTTCATACTGCGCCAAAGCACCAAATAACGAAAACAGCAATTCACCATGGGGTGTATTCGTATTCATCTGTTCAGTTAGAGAATGAAAGGCAATATCACGCGCTTTTAAATCTGTGATGATTGATAATAAATGAGGTAGAGATCGCCCTAAACGATCCAGTTTCCAGACTATCAATTCATCACCCGATTTCAGATATTCAAGGCATTTTTTTAAACCGGGGCGATCATCTTTTGCGCCTGAAGCTTTATCAAAGAACAGATTCCGCTCATCAACGCCTGCCGCAATCAAAGCATCTCTTTGTAGATCAACAGATTGGCGATCATCTGCTGATGACACACGCATATAGCCAATGAGCATAAATCAAGAACCCCATGAAATTTGATATAGGGATATCATTAACCAATCCGACTTTGTTTATCATGCAAATAATGGCCACCTTTAGAATATCGCTAAAAAACGATGCTCAAAATATTGAAAGTTTGACTTCCAATAACCGTCATCATTTCTATTGCCTTTTAAGGCAATAAGTGTTTGAGGAGCGGCCAACAGAACGGCAGGTCAAATGCCGTTTATAGGGAGTGATGTTGCGTTGCCTATTGCGCTTTTAGCCTTGGCCATCGGTGCTTTTGGTTTGGGAACGACTGAGACCATCGTGATGGGCATTCTGCCCGAACTTTCCGATAACCTGCATGTTTCTATTGCGAAAGCAGGCCTTCTGGTTTCGGGGTATGCCATTGGCGTGACAATCGCATCTCCTCTTATGGCCGTTATAACCAATCGCTATTCGCGGCGGCAAACGCTGCTTTTGATGATGGCCATTTTTGCTGTCGGTAATATCTGCAGCGCTCTGGCTCCAAATTATAACCTGCTTATGGCTAGTCGATTTTTGACCTCGCTTTCACACGGGACTTTTTATGGAGCCGCTTCGATTGTTGCTTGTCAGCTTGTTCCTCCCCAAAAGAGAGCTGGGGCGCTTTCTATCGTTTATATCGGGCTGACTTTAGCCATGGTGCTAGGGGTTCCACTTGGCACATTGGTAGCGCAATTTACGTCTTGGCGGGTTTCTTTCTGGTTGATTGGTGGCGTTGGTAGTTTGGCATGGATTAGCATTTGGTATTTAATCCCACATGATAATCAGAGTAATACAAGCATTCGTCTTTATGACCAATTCCGTTCTCTAACACATCCGATGGTCATTCTAATGATGCTGGTGTCGATGTGTACCTCTGCCGGTATGTTCGGGCTTTTTACCTATATCACGCCTTTTCTAGAAATCAGGACTGGGCTTTCAGCACATACTACCGATTGGATTTTGTTACTGATTGGCGCAGGTCTTTGCTTGGGTAATCTTTTGGGCGGACGCTTGGCTGACTGGAAAATGCTGCCTTCCTGCGGTGGCCTTTTAGCGATGACAATTATTGTTCAACTCTTGTTGGTTTCGGGCAGCCTCCACGTCTGGAGTTGTATATTGTTGCTTTTCTTCTGGGGTATTTTTATTTACGCCCCGATGGCTCCGCTACAATCTTATGTTGTAACATGCGCGGAATCTGCTCCCAATATTGCTGCCGCCGTTAATCAAAGCTCTTTTAATCTGGGTAACGCCATAGGATCTTGGTCGGGTAGCTTGTTGGTCGGAACTTTACCTTCCACCTATGGAAAATTGCCGATTTTAGCATCAGCTTTTCTGGCAGCTGGCGTTATATTGGTCTGTCTTGCCGGCTATCTCCAGTCACAAAAAATCAAAGAAAAGCTTTGACTTCGATATTGCTCTCTCTATTCCCAAACGCCATTGGGATAATTTTATATCTTTGTTGATGCTGAAAGAGAGAAATTTCCGTATCAATATTTTAACATTGAATAATGCATTAGGTTATCAGTCTGTATAGCCACAATTATGATGAAAGCTGACAATGAAGACAAAAATAGAAAAGCTTTTGACTTTGGGGACATCATTAGGAATGGCGGCTATGGGACTTATTGCGCCTGCTATAGCCAAGACTGATACCGCTAAAATTGAACCCAAAGTCATCATTGTGGCTGGCTGGGAAAATGGAGCTGATACGGGTGATAAACCCGGCGAATATCAATTCTGGGTTGAACGGATGCATCTTGATGAGAAATTACCCATCGAGGGCATATCCACACAAGTTTTAAGAAGAAATAGCGATGGCGTTTATGCCCTCGTTTTGAAAGATGGTGCGACTGATCTCACTGCCTTAGCTTTGGACAAACATTTTGATCTCAAGCATAGCTATTGGATTTTTACAGGTATTTCCGGCGTAAATCCTAATCTTGCCTCGGTTGGTAGTGTCGCATGGTCACGATGGGTTGTTGACGGGGACGCACTTCGTGAAATTGATGATCGGGACATCCCAAAAGATTGGCCATATGGATTATATGCTATTGGCGCGGATAGACCTGATAGCCTTCCAGTGGACCCTAATCATTACGGATCGGTCACAGATGTCGCCCAGTTGACCAAAGCCTATCCTCTTAACCGAAGATTAGAGCAATGGGCTTACACAATAAGCCGAAATGTTCCCTTAAAAGATGATCCTGTGATTGCTCGCCAACGGCAAAAATGGACAGATTATCCTTATGCTCAAAAAGCGCCGATGATTTTAGAAGGCGAAACACTTGGCGCGCATCGCTATTGGCATGGTGAAAGACGCAATCAATGGGCAGAAAACTGGGTCAAATTATGGACGAAAGGGCAGGGGCATTTTGTCATGACCAATGAAGAAAGCCAGATCAACCAACGTGAAATGCGTGTTTTAGCCCAATTGGGTTATATTGATCCCGATCGTATTCTTGTGCTTCGTTCGGGCAGTAATTTCAGTATGCCACCCAAAGGAGTCGCTATCACAGACTCCATGGGTGACGAAGAATCCGGCCAAGTGGTTGCCTTTGATAATAACGAAAGAGCCGGAGAGCCCGTTGTCAAAGAATTGGTCAAAAACTGGAATAAATACCGCGCCTATATTCCTTCTGCCCAAGGGCAAAACTAATATTTTTTTCGTATCAAAAGACACTATATCTTTGTGAGACAATCACGCTCTGAATGTCTCACAAAGGCAACCTCAAAATTCACTCCATTTTGCCACTATGCAGAGCGTATTTCTTTCCATGCTCTCAAGGCTCTATCTCGACCTTCTTCATGGGCAATAATCGGCCGTGGATAATTGGCAGGTTGTTTATCTGCTTTCCATGGCGTATGGATAAAAGGGGTAGGAAAATCCGCTAATTCCTTGACCCACTCACGAATATATTGCCCATCAGGATCAAATTTTTGTGATTGTAAGATAGGATTCATTATCCTGAAATAAGGGGCAGATTCAATGCCGCTTCCTGCCACCCATTGCCAGTTTGTCGCATTACAGGCCGGATCATAATCAACCAAGGTCTGGGCAAACCATTTCTCACCCTCACGCCAATCAATCAATAGATGTTTAACGAGGAAGGACGCTGTCACCATTCGCAGCCGATTGGGCATGAAGCCAGTTTGCCATAACGCTCGCATACCCGCATCAATGAAGGGATATCCTGTTTGTCCTTCCTTCCAACGTTGCAAATTGTCGGAAGCCTTTTTCCAAGGCATTTTATCAAATTCCGGTCGCAAATTATGCTGATTTAAATCGGGATGTTCCCATAAAACCGACCACGCAAATTCTCTCCAGCCTAATTCTGCTAGAAATTTGCTAACCCCTTCACCAGACCCGTTTTTTGTGACTTCATGCCATATTTGTTTTGAGGATATCTGCCCGCTTCTTAAAAAAGCTGATAGTAAAGACGTCCCATCCTTGGCTGGAAAGTCTCTCTCTTTGGCATAATGCGCGAGATCATTTTCAATAAATGATTTTAACTGCTTTTGAGCTTCATTTTCTCCAAAGCGATGGCTCTGTTTTAGCTTGATCTTCCATGCAGAATCTTGCGTTTCTTTCGCTAAGATCGAAATATCTTTATAGCCCAAGCAATGCTGGATTTCCCTTGTAGAAAAGACCCAATTTTCAGGATAAGGCAAAACCGCTTGAATATTCATATGACGCTGCACAGCCCGCCAATAGGCTGAAAATATTCGGAAGGGCTGACCCTTGTCGTTTTTTACAGTCCAAGGCTCATTTAAAAGAGTATTGGGAAAACTTTGCACCTCAAGCCCCATGGCTCTAACCGATTTCTTTAAAATCTGGTCAGTCTCTTTCCCTTTAGAATCATACCGCCTATTCCAAAACAGCTTACAAGCATGGGATTGCTGTACAATTTCGGGGATTATTTTTTCAGCATCGCCCTCAAAAAGATGAAGTTGCCCCCCTTTGTTCTTTAATTGTCGATCTAGGGCTAAAAGGCTTTCGGCTATCCACCAATCCGCTGCTGTTTCCGTTTTTTCGCCAGCGGTTTCCTGTATATAGAAACAGATAACAGGATTCCGACTTTGAATTGCGGCCGTGATCGCTGCATTATCACGCAGACGAAAATCATGACGAAACCATATCAAAATAGGGCGGGTATCACTCATAAATAGCGCGCTTCCATTTTTTGCGAAAAACAATCATCGGCATTTGGGGATATCGCTTAACAGCTTTTTCAAGATAACATGTCTTTCTGGTTGGTACAAAAATAGAATACTCTAAAAATAATTTAGAATTTAACACTAAAAATATAAATAAATATCAATATAATAATATTTAATAAATTTTTTTTAAAATATAAAAAATGAAATTTCTCATTTTATTATATTTTTATTTAAAAAACTTAATTTTATAATTATGGATTATATAATAAAATCCAAAGATGTGCTTCTGGATTTTTAAGGTAATTTATATTATATAGATCTCATTCTATACCTTGCCGGAACAATCTTTCCGGCCAAAGCTTCCTCTTCTTAAGAGAAGGATAAATCACACGCGCCTCTTGCGTCCATTACATTTCAAGGAGACAGATTATGACAGCAGCCGCTGAATCAAAAACAGCTATCAAGCTTAATGAAAAAGCACTGGCAAATCTTGATCCTAAACGAGTAAAAATTTTCAAATATGACCGTTCCAAGGTAACGGCGGGTATCGCTCATATCGGGGTTGGGAATTTCCATCGCGCGCATCAGGCGCGGTATATTGATGACTGCTTGGCTATTTCGGGCAATGAAAGTTGGGGAATCGTTGGCATTAGCCTCGGAGACCGTCCTTCGTCGAAAGCCAAAGCCAAAGCGATGAAGGATCAGGACTGTCTCTATACGCTGACCGAATATGATGAAAAGGGTAAGCCTTCAACCCGCATTATTGGTTCTATTATCCAATATCTCCATGCTCCCGAAGACCCTGAAACGACGATGAAGAGGCTGGTTGATCCGGCGATCCGTATTGTTTCGATGACCATTACAGAAGGGGGCTACCATCTGGATAGTGAAGGGAATTTCCAATCTGATGCCGAAGCCGTTCAGGCTGATTTAAAAGACCCAGAGCATCCCAAGGATACCTTCGGTTATATTGTTGAGGCCTTGGCACGCCGCCGGAAAGCTGGCACGAAACCCTTCACCGTCTTTTCTTGCGATAACCAACGCGGTAATGGTGATGTTGCCAAGCAAGCCGTTCTGAGTTTTGCTCGATTACGCGATCCTGAATTGGCTGAATGGATCGAAAAAAATGTCACTTTTCCCAATAGCATGGTTGATCGGATTGCCCCAACGGTCACAGAAGAAGAAGCCGCCGGCGTCAAAAAACATACCGGTATCGATGACCAATCGCCTGTTATTGCCGAAAATTTCTCACAATGGGTTATCAAGGACGAATTTTGTAATGCTCGTCCGCCTTTTGAAAAGGTCGGTGCCGAATTTACTCAAAATGTTGCTCCTTACGAGCATATGAAAGGGCGGATGCTTAACGCGTCCCACACGGCGATTGCTCTTCCGGGGGTTATTGCTGGTTATGAATATGTTCATGAAGCCTTGGGCGATTCTGAAATTCATCGGCTGGTTTACGACTTCATGACCAAAGATGTCATTCCGGTTACGAAAGGGCCTGATGGCATTTCTTTGACGGATTACCGTGATATGGTTTTAAGTCGTTTCAGCAATCCAGCCTTGAAAGATCAACTGGTTCGTATTGCTGGTGATAGTGCGAATAAATTGCCGACTTTCTTGCTGCCTACTATTAACGAACATACCGAAGACGAAGATACCAGCAGTCGCGATTTACGTCGTATGGCCTTTATTCTGGCCTGTTTCCGTCGTTATCTTCGCGGTATTGACGACCAAGGCCATAAATTCACGCCTATAGAGCCTCATATTTCCAAGGAAGAACGCGCGGAATGGGGCGGCGAAAACACCGAAGGCTTTTTGAATTGCCGTATTCTGGAACCTTTGGGATTGGCTGATAATGAAGCCTTTGTGAAGGCCTTTAATCACGCCGTTTCCTTACTTAAACCACAAGGGGTTTTGGGTGCGCTAAGACATCTTTAGGTCAGGCAAAAACTAGATAATCTAAAAAGGGTGTCTGTTTCGACACCCTTTTCTTTATCAAAATATTGACCTGTCAAAACTGCGATATTCTGCGGTAGATAAATATAAAATTAATCCAAAAGCGTTATATAAAGACCAACTGCTTTAGGATATTGGCCTAAGATCCATATTATAATAGCAAAAATTGGTGTTATTGCCTCCCTTTGTTATTGTGCCATAACAGGAATAGACGCTGTGTCGGTGACTGATAAGAATGACTTGAATATCGGAACAAGCCTTCAACAGATGCAGTATATTGCTGATTTTCTTCAGAAATGGTGTGCCGAAAAACAGGCAAGGCAAGCGCTCGACATGCCGAATGGGCAACAATATGAGCCTTATCAAATGGAAATCTTTTCCAACGATCAGGTGAACGCGCTCAATCAAGCCTATCAAAAGGCTTCGGATCTATTGGCTTACCAACTCAAAATATTGCTAGATGAATGTCTTAATATGGCACAAGCGGGGATAGAGGTGCTTATAAAAGCCCGCCAAGCCGGTGCGTCTCCGGCTTTAGCTGCCGGAAGTTTGGCTTCCGCCATAGAAAGAGATCTGAAAAGAATGCAATCTTTGCTGCTTTCTAAATAATATTATGCTTTTGTGATTGACTATCATCGAAAATTCATTAAGGAAGACAGCGATCGGGGAGTAGCGCAGCCTGGTAGCGCATCTGCTTTGGGAGCAGAGGGTCGCAGGTTCGAATCCTGTCTCCCCGACCATTCCTTTCTATTAAAATCTTTTTTCAAATCAGCCTCTGATCGCTTCAGAAAAAAGATACTTTTTTTTTAAAATTTAATTGGCAATTCTGACGGCATAGATTTGACGTTCTGCTAAAATTTTTCTCAAACTATGCGCGCCCCCTAAATGTCCGGCACCCACCGCCATAAAGACCGTTCCCGGTGTTTTTAGCCTATTTTCAATCCAATCAGCCCATCTTCTATTCCGGTTTTCTAAAAGAATCGTCTGCAAATGCGGAATTTGGCTTAAATTCTGGTTTACAATATTAGCAAGGCGATCTTCATCACCACTTGCCCATGCTTTTATCAACAACCGGATGATAAAAGAGCTTTGCTCGTCTTCTTCAAGGCTGGATTGCAGAAAAGATATCTGATCGGCAGGCGATAAATTGGACAGGAAAGAAAGTTGTTGTTTAAAATCTTCTAATTCACCGATATTTTTGGCTTCACTTTGCGCCTGCGCAATAAGGACAGGCTCTACACCCGCCATCGTTTTGATCCCGCTTTTTTGATAATGTAGCAGTGTCAAAGTCACTGCGACAAACCAAGGTGAAAAACGATCCATACTATTTTTTGCCATATGGAAATGCGTCAACTCTGCTTGAACACGCCGGTTCAAAGCAGGCGGCAGCCTTTTTTCAAGCGGTAAACCTGATTTGTCAGTTGCCAATTCTGAAACAATCGCCTGCACTTGATCTGCTGGCGGTGCTTTCGTTTCGATAACCAATTCAGAAGATTGTTCAAAAGCATCACGAATATGGTTCTTGAACCAGCTATATCGTGGATCAAGCATATGAATCGTTCCGAAAAGGTAAATCGTCGTATTATTTTTGTGGATCATCCACAGGGCTGGATGCGCATCAACAACCATAGAAGATGTCGCCGCCGCTGGCGTATTCTCTGGGATATTATTATTAGCGGGTTCCGGTGCTATTTTCTTCTTTGAAGTGATAGTGGTCTTTTGGGGTTTTACCGTTTTTTTACCGGATATTTTAACCGGTGATGTTTTTTTGACCCGACTAACCGCCGCTGTTTTTAAAGGGTGAGGGTGGGTATGTGCCGAAGAGGCTAACAGGGCGGATACTATCCCGATACACGATATTACCGGTGCGATCATATTATCTTCTCCTGCTCTACTCTTTGGGTTTACTTCTTGCTTGCACCATCACCTATGACAAGGGGGATGACGATAATATTTGCGATTTTTAGGCTATTCTGCCTGATAAATCGCTGAATGGGAAATGGGGAAGGGCTTATTTCACTCTGTTTTTCTTTTGAGAAAGCAAGGAAAAACAGATTTTTAACGGAATAGGCTTCAATTCTGTCCGGTTACTGGTTAGAGCGTAAAAGTTCCGTTTTCTTATCGAAAAGAGGAATAACGTGTTCTTTCCGCCGGTATATCCGGCACATATTTGTCCCTGTTACCATGGGTAACATTCGAGGAAAAATGCCAGATAGTCTGTCCTTCCAAGCCCTCATCCTGAAACTTCATGATTACTGGAGTCAGCAAGGATGCGTCATTTTACAACCTTATGATATGGAAATGGGGGCGGGAACCTTTCATCCGGCCACCAGCCTGAAAGCTCTTGGGCCCAATCCATGGAAAGCGGCCTATGTGCAGCCCTGCCGCCGTCCGGCCGATGGGCGCTATGGGGAAAACCCAAACCGACTTTGCCATTATTATCAGTATCAGGTTATCTTGAAACCTTCGCCTGATAATATTCAGGCGCTTTATCTGGGTTCACTGGAAGCCATTGGTATTGATCTTAGCCGCCATGACATCCGCTTTGTCGAAGATGACTGGGAAAGCCCGACTTTAGGCGCATGGGGCTTAGGCTGGGAAGTCTGGTGCGATGGGATGGAGGTAACGCAGTTTACCTATTTCCAACAGATCGGTGGATTTGACTGTAAACCGGTTTCCGGCGAAATTACCTACGGCCTTGAACGACTGGCTATGTATATACAGGGCGTTGATAACGTCTATGACCTGCGTTTTAATGATGCGGGCGTAAGCTATGGCGATGTTTTCCTTGAAAATGAACGCCAATTTTCAGCCTATAATTTTGAAGCGGCCAATACCGAAACGCTTTTCCGCTGGTTCAAAGAGGCTTCGCAAGAATGTAAAGCTCTGCTCGAACGCGATAAACCGTTGCCCTTACCTGCTTATGATCAGGCAATCAAAGCCAGTCATATCTTTAACCTGTTACAATCACGCGGCATGATTTCTGTCACTGAACGGCAAGCCTATATCGGGCGCGTGCGGGAATTGACCAAGGCTGTTGCGGCGGCATGGATGGCCTATAACGGATGGGAGGCATAACCGATGGCTGATTTTCTGCTTGAGCTCCGTTCCGAAGAAATTCCGGCCGGTTTGCAAAAAATGGCGGTTGAAAAACTGGCCGAACTTCTTTCTGCAAAATTGAAAGAAGCGGGTATCAACCCGACAAAAATCGAAAAATACGCAACGCCTCGCCGTATTGCTTTATTGATGCGGGATTTGCCAGAAAAAACTGAAGCCGTTCAGGAAGA